>CBIHQO010000330.1:0-7221 GCA_966211735.1 uncultured Schlesneria sp. | reverse complement strand
TGACAAACTAGCCCGATGGACACCGTGTCATCAGCAGAGGTGATCAACACTTTGTATCCACCCGCGGCTAACATTACGAATACTATCTGGAATCTGAAGTCACTCAATGCTGTCTTTACAGAGATGTAAGTCTAAATCTCGCCAATCCGTTGAGAATGGCATAACGATTCTTGCGCACGGGCCGCACCAAGGAAGACCACGATCACATTGCTGAAAGGAATCTGCCAAAAGTTGGCTGAACGCGAAGATTTCTCTTGTCTCGATCTGGAAATTCGGAAATGATTTCGGTGTGTGTCGCGGGAACGTACGCGACGAACTAGGAAAGCTTGCGAAGCAACCGGCACTGGCTGTCCGGTAGAAGCAGGGAACTCTAGCACGAAAGGACGGTGATCGCGTGAATCCAGACAGTAAACGCCAGCGAGGTGGCGAAGCCTAACGGCGTCGACGGGCTGCCGTACGGACGGCCACCCCTCGTTCGAGATTCTTCAATGCTCCGAACGAGAACGAAACACGCAGGCCCGGTACTCAACGGTGAGTGCCGGGCCTGCGTCATTCTTTGTTCTTCATCGGTGAGGTTTTCAACGCAAAGGCGCCAAGACGCAGAGACGCAATGAAGAGGAAATCAACGACCTTCAGTTTTCTTTTGCGTCCTTGCGCTTTTTCTATTTTGCTTTTAAAACCTTCCACTTGAATCCGCGGCGACAGCGTGCAGGCGGAGCTCAGGGCTTTGAACCTGCCGTCTCGCCGCGCCCACTGACGAACCGATACCCTGTCCCACGCACCGACAAGATGTACTGAGGCCGTGCCGGGTCAGGTTCGATCAGCTTTCGTAGTCGCAGCACGAAGTTGTCGATGGTTCGCGTCGTGACATCCACGTGCTCGTCCCAGACTTCATCCAGGATGCGATAGCGCGACAGCACTTCTCCTTCATGTTCGATGAAGTATTTCAGCAACTGCATTTCCTGAGTCGTCAGGCTATATCGCTTGTCACCAACGACCACTTCAAACGATTGCAACTCGACGCGGAAGTGCGGGAAGTCGTACTGAGGGGGCGTCGGTTCGACAGTCGCTACCTTCGAGGCGGTCAGCAAAGTCTTGTGCCGCTCAAGGAGATTGCGCACCCGATTCAGTAACTCGGGCAGATCGAATGGTTTGGTGATGTATTGATCTGTCCCGCAATCGAATGCATGCATCCGGTCTTCGCTCAGCGTCCTGGCGCTGAGTACCAGAATCGGCACGGTCTTGTTCTTCGAGCGGATCGCTGTGCAGATTTCGTAGCCGCTCATGCCGGGCAGCATCAGATCCAGGATCAACAGGTCCACCGGGGCGTTCACATCATCAAACAGCTTCAGGGCGGTGGGGCCGTCCCCCGCCAGTAAGACTTCGTACCCTTCCTGTTCAAAGTTGAACTTCAACCCCTGGGCCAGTGCCTCTTCGTCCTCAACAATCAAGATTCGCATGGTGCTGGCGTTGGCCGTGGGGGCCGGGATCTTTCCGATCACAATTCGCCATTTCCCTTTCTTCCCGGCAAGTCGACTTCAAACACGCTACCGGGCTGGTTCGTGCGATCCTGAACGCTGACGCGGCCCTTCATCTGCCGAACCAGCGTGTTGACAATATACAGACCCAAACCTGTTCCCTTTTGTCGTCGAGTCAGTTCGCTGCCGGCTCGATAAAACATCCCAAAGATCCGCTTCCGCAGTTCCGGAGGCACGCCATGCCCATTATCGCTGATCCGCGTCGCCACGCGACCGCGATCGGTGACTCGCACTTGAACTTCGACAGCGGGCGGATCGCCCGCGTACTTGATGGCATTATCCATCAGATTGCGAAACACCGTCTCCACCACCAGCGGACGGGCATGAATCACCGCCGGTTGGACATCATAGGTGATGGTCGTCTGTTCTTCTCGCTTATGGTGAGCACACGCGGCGGCTCCGCATTTGTGCAACATCGTTTCCAGGGGGATATCTTCGGGTTCGGATTGTTCGCCAATCGCATCCAGCCGACCGACTTCCAGCAGTTGTGAAATCAAGTGATCCAGTCGATCCAGCTCTTCCCCCATCACATGATAAAATCGATTGCGTTGCTCGTCGGTGACTGACCGCATCTCCAATGTTTCCAGATACAGCTTCAGCGATGCAATCGGCGATTTCAGTTCGTGAGTCACACTGTCGACAAAGTTCGCCTGCCGCTGGTTCAGCCGCACTTCTTTAATAATCAGCACCAGATAGAACGACAGACCCAACAGAATCACCGCGAAAACAACCACGCCGACGATCAGCGCCCCCCAACCCGTTTGCCGAGCCAGCAGCACGATCCAGCAAATCATCAACGTCACGTTGAGTACCATCAGCACCACGCTGAGCGTGATCGGCAATCGCAGTCGAGTTCGTGTTCGCAGCCACGTCACAGTTGGTTCCTGATCCTTCATTCCTCGCCCACTTGTCGTCCCTGGGACTGATAACGCTCAGCCAGCATGTCGGATTAACATCCGTTGTCAATTCCAGAACTCAGATATCGATGGCATGCGATTCTGCGTACCAACTAGCTGAATTGGGGATGGCGACTGCGGATCGAGTTAGCCGATTCGCTCGACCGATGGGACGTCCAAATCAGTGACATCGGCGGCTACGAATTGTATCGATCCACGCGACGCTTCGAAGTCGGCAACCTCCACTCGAAGATCATCGAGTTGTCGATCTCGAATATCAAGAATGATCATTCCGTGCGTCGCGGCCGGAAAGCCCTCCTCAATCATTATGCGTTGGGGCCGCAAGAAGCGAAGGCGACGAATGGTGTGTTGCCGCTGGAGTACAAGGTCGAGGTAGGAATTGCGAGAGTCGAGTGGATCGTTGTGCAAATCGAAGCGGACGATCTCATACTCATGCGGACTATCGATAATCGGATGAATCGGACTACCTCGCCATGTATTCATCGGAACTGCCGAACGATAAAGGTAACCTGCCCGCGCTGTCACATTTCATATTCAAATTAGTTCCAAATAGCCACCAGCGCTGGATTACTAGCACTCATGACATCATCCGGCAGCGAACAGTTTTGCCCACAACGGTGGCCCGAGCAACAACGCCCCCACTGCAATCGCGGTGATCGCCAGCAACAGCACCGCTCCGGCGGAAACATCCTTGGCCACCTTCGCTCGTTCATGCCATTCGGGGGACAGCAGATCGACCAGCGCTTCGACGGTTGTATTGATCGTCTCGCCCGCGCAAACCGCCCCAATGGTCAGGATCAGAATTGCCCAGCGCGTCACATCGAGTTGCAGCCAGCTTGCCAATGCTATCGCAGCCAGCCCCGCAAGGGTGTGCAAGCGTGCGTTTCGTTGAGTGTGAAACGTATAGACCAGTCCGGCCCACGCATGAGAGACGCTGCGCCAGAAGCTAGGTTGTCGCATCAGACCAATTCCAACGATTACGGATTCTTGGCCGGGCGCGAAACCTTGTTGCCATAGACCAGCACATTATCGAAATTGCCGGTGTCGTCAAATGAACCAATGCCCACCTGACCCCACGTGAACGTCTTATCGACGGCCGTCATCACCGGTTCTTTCAGGTCATCGAAAAAGACATCGATCTTGCCGTTGTCGATATCTCGAACGACTCGCACATGATGCCATTCGTTGTCCCACTTTGTCCCATCCGTCGTCTTGGTCGAGATCTTGGTGCGAGGTGCATTGTTGACGATGAAAATCTGGTTCGCGTTATCGTCGGTCTTCTGCCCCAGATGCACATAGTACAGGTGCGCGGGATCCTGATAGCCGAAGAACAGACACAATGATCGATGAGGATAGTCGCGAGCGGTTGATTGCAGCTTCACATCCAGCACGCAACTGCCGACAACCACTTCCTTCGTGACCGATCGGTTAAACGGCGAACGCACAGGCGTTTGAGTGACGATGTGCTGAAACTGACTCCAGACCTTGTTGCCGTTCTGTTCGGTCAGCTTCCAAGCCTTCGGATCGCTGGGTTCCCAGCGAGTGGCCGGGTCCCCCATTTCGAAATCATCCTGAAAGACCAGCGGAAGTCCCAGCAACTCTTTTGCGGGCTCGTCGGCACATGCCTGACACGCGCTGGCGAAGTACACGGAGCCTACCAACGTCAGAACGGCGAAAGACATTCGGAACATAAGGCTACTCTGCGACAAGAGGACTCGTTTGCCAACTATTGGGGCGGCCGATCGTCTCGACCATCTCGAGGCGGCCTGTCGCCACCACGACCATCGGGGCGAGGCGGCGGACGATCACCTCTGTCCCCAGGGCCACCTCTGTCACCTGGACCGGGACCACCTCGCCCGCCGGGACCGGGGCCAAATCCAGGGCCGCGTCCGCCACGCCCAGGGCCCCGCTCGCCGCGTGGGCCTGGCGGTGGGCCGTCCGGGTCATTGGGACCATGCGGAGGCGGTGGCGGATGAACGCCGACATCGCCCATCAGGCGGCCCAGTTGGTGCTGCAATTCGTGACGGTGTCGCTCGTGATCGTCAAAATACCATCGTTGCAACTCGTGCTGCTTCTCATCAGGCGATTGCTTCTCAATCCGAGCCCGTTCGTTCGCATCCAGCGATTGCAGGACCTGATCCAGCTCCGATTCGCCTGGCCACTTCGGTCGTCCCGCTTCGTAGGAATGCACCACACTGAAGAACAACAGTCCGACAATTCGTTCGCGCTGCACCTCCGCAGGCTGGCGCTTCAACCAGATCCTCAGCGGTCCAGGCATCGAATCCAGGATCTGATTTTGAATCGCTGCCGACGGCCAATTGTCGGGATCCGATGCTCAGGTCGCACCGGGCTGTTGATTTTGACTTGTTGCTCTTCCGGCAAATCAGCAACCAGGGATTTCATGACCGCTGTCAGCTCCTGTGCCAATAACGATTGTCGCCCCGGTCGTTGCATCGACGGTCCCCACTCCGGCAAGTCACTGGAAACCGTTTCGAATTTGCGGAACTGGTCTTCCTTGATCTTCTGAACAATCCCAAGCTTGCGTGAACTGTCCACTTCCGAACGCAACGATTCCCGCTGACCGGGCGTCAGCGTCTGCAGCCAGGCGGTATACGTCTGCAGCAGGCTGGAAAGATTCCCGCCCCCTTTTTTGTTTTCGTCGAGTTGGTCGCTGAGCTGCCGATATTGGCTCTGCTGCTCGGGGCTAAGCTGCTGGAAAATGTTCAGATTTCGCTGCAAGCGATCGCGTTCGATCTGTGACATCTTGACGATCTGCTGATGCCGTTCCTGCAGACTTTTGTTATCGACTGGCGTCGATTCGGCGGTTGAGTCTTCGAACAGTCGACTCTTTTGCAGCTTATCGAGAAAATCGATCGATTCGACTTCTTGATACTGATCAATCTTCTGCACGATCGGCAGATTGGCCAGCAACTGCTGGCTGGGGTTGGGGATCCAGACGTTGGTGATCTGATAGCCCAGCCATCCCGAGAAGCCGATCGCCAACAACCAAATCGCGACTGTCCCCACTCGCACCAGCGGATTAAACCAGGCCTGCTGAGTCACATCGAACGGAGTTTCGCCCACCTTCAGGGTGGTCATCGTCCGCTCGGTAAATTCGGGTGGTGCCTTGAGGGTCGGCAAAACGTCGAGCATTTCCCAGGTGCGAGCCAGCGCTTCCACTTCGTGCCGCGCCACTTCACTGCGCGCTAACACCTGATCGATCGACTGTGACTTCGCGTCCGGCAATTCACCGTCCAGATAAGCCACCAGATCTTCGCGCTGCTCGGCGGAAAGTCGCAGTGTTTTTTCCATGATTCGCGGTCGCTGACGAGTCTTAACTGACATTGCCCAACAACGGGGCGGGCCAATCATCGCAACTCGATGTTGTCTTTAATCCTTCTTGAATGAACCCGACTCGAAGAAAATTGTCTCGTTTTTGTGATCTCAAATTTTAGATTTGAGAACTGAAATCCGCCACTCGAATCCCGCAGTCACTGATTCGAGGAATCACTGGTGATTACTTGGCCTCTTTCCCCATTTGCATATAGGGCTCTAACACGATCCGCAGGTTTTCGCGGGCCCGCGACAACAACGACTTCACTGCTGTCGCGGTCAATTCCATCGCGTCGGCAATATCTTCGTAGCTCATTTCTTCATACTTATGCAGCAGGACCGCCATCCGCTGCCGCTCGTTCAGTTGTTCCATCGCCTGTTGCACGACGGCCTGCAATTCCCGCCGATCCAACTGTCGATTCGGCATCAATCCCGATTTTTCCGTGGCGAGTTGTTCGGTCGGTCGAACGCCCAACGGTCCCGATTCGGTCCCCGCCAGATTCACTTCTTTGCGGCGCCCTTTGGCCCGGCGCGAATTGCTGGCCAGATTGTTCGCAATCCGGAACAGCCACGTCGAAAACCGCGCGGTCGGCTGGTAACCGTGGCGGGCTCGATAGATCCGCAGGAACACATCTTGAGCCAGATCTTCGGCCGCTTCCTGACTTTGCAGCATGTGATAGAAGATGTTTGTCAATCGGTCCTGATACGCCTTGACCAATTGCGTAAACGCACCCTCATCACCTTGCTTGGCCCGAAGCATCAATTGCACTTCGGGATCATGCAGGTAACCTGAGTCTTCGACAGGGGATCCTGGTTTGATCTGTGTTGGCACGGACGAAAATTCTCTGAGAGCCAGCGCCAGCTCGACGGAATCTGCGATTGCACATGGAACACCGAACCACGCCCTGTTCTTTCACTTTCGTCGCCGATGGCGGTCGTGGCCCGATTGTCCCGAGAGTATAATCACCCTCCCGCCAGGAATCGAACCCGAATTGCAATGCCGCAGTCGAATCCGTTTGGGTCGCACGTCCCTGTCGCTTTGGAAAGGGCGTGCTCTTGCAATGTGGCAGTCCGCTCATACCAGACTTGAGACTTGCCGCACCATCCGAAACCAGCCTTAATCAACCTGCCACAAAGGTCGCAACAATCCTATGACAATCAGTTCTTTACCACTGAGTTATTGCACCAATGTTCATCCCGGTCGATCTGTCGCGGAAGTCGAAGACGGGCTGGATCGATTTACGCTGCCGATCAAACAGGGGTACGGTCACGATCTGGCGGCCGGGTTGTGGCTGGCGGCCCCGGTGATTCAGGAACTGGACGCCTCACCAGACGCCATTCGCCAATTCGGCGAAGGGCTCGCACGACGAGGCCTCACCTGCTACACGCTGAATGCGTTCCCCTACGGCGATTTTCACTCGGCACGAGTCAAA
>CBIHQO010000329.1:0-7234 GCA_966211735.1 uncultured Schlesneria sp. | reverse complement strand
CCGGCGCGTTAACTCCGAATGAACACCACTCCGGTTCACTGCCGCCAGGTGACGGACCACGGCATTTTCACTTTCACCCCAACGGCCACTGGTTCTACTCGATCCAGGAAGAAGGGTCGACAATCGTCCTGTTCGACTTCGATCCGCGAACGGGCCAATTGACGTCTCGACAGACGATCTCCACGCTGCCACCGGGGTTTGCTGGCAGTAACTTCTGCTCCGAAATTCTGGTCTCGTCCGACGGAAAGTTCGTCTATGCCGGCAATCGCCTGCACGACAGCATCGGCATCTTTTCCATTGGTGCCAGAGGAGAACTGACTTACCTGGGCGAAGAAGGAACACGAGGAAACTATCCGCGCAGCTTCAACTTCGATCCCACGGGGCAGTTCCTTTATTGCTGCAACCAGCGCGGCGACAACATCGCCGTCTTCCATGTGGATCGTAAAAGCGGCGGCTTGAAATTCACCGGCCACTACGCAGCTGTCGGCAACCCTTCAATCATCGTCTTCCTGGATCAGCCCAAGTCGGACTGACCAAATTGCGATACCCGGGGACACATCAACCGGAATAACCGGGCACGATTCTGCTCACGGCAATCGCGAGTTAGAGGTCTTCGGGGAACTGATCCTTAACTTGAGTTTTGCCTTCGCAGCTCATCGCATGCGACGAAGAACGACGGGGTTGAAACGCGTCCAACGAGAAGATGATCACTCCGAGGACGCCACTTTACGGAGCCATTCAGAACTCGCTCGTCACTTCTCCATTGGCACGCGTCCCCAGCGCGCGCCAGACTCCGTGATCGATATTGCTGTTGAACGCGCGGACCGCCCCATCCATCAGCAGCGCATGTACGATTCCCGTGTGATAGCTGCGAGCGGTCATCGTCCCGTACGAGAGTTTCGTCGCGCTGATCCCCAGGCGGCTGCTCATGAAATCGACATCGACCAAAGTCGAACCGTTCATGTAGGCAGTAGTGGTATTGGGTGTAAACGCGGTTGTCATCCCGGTCTGGACCATCATCCCATTCACCCATTGCGAGTGCGCGAGAACAGGATCAAACGTCCCGCCATAGGCTAACACATCGGCCCCCGTTGACGGCGGCGCGACACCAACCGTATTCGGAGAACCACCGTCCCGCAGTAATGCCTGGTACGTTTTGACCTCGGCAATTCCGATCGTGTTGCTGGTTCCATCAGTAAAGTTCGCAGTACTAAACTTGGAATTCACCCCAAAAGCGCCATCACCGATCGCTCCCGTGTTCGGATCCCACGCAAACCACGTCCCGAAGTTGACCGCATAGTTGCTGGGATAGTGCGTGAACCCCGTCGTGGTATTCGCCTGATCGTGGACCTCACTGGGACACAGAAACATCGAGACCCGAGTCTGCGCGACCTGCGGCTGAGCTGTATAGCTCACCGAAAAATTGATCAGCGCCTGCAGGCTGCTCTGATCAACAAATGGCAGGATCCTCGCATGAGCCGAAAAGCTGTCGGCCACCTGACTCAGGTTGAGCACGCAGGCCGGCGGAAAAGCCGAGAAGGAGTCATGATAGTTGTGCAGCGCCAGACCGAACTGCTTCAGATTGTTCTTGCACTGCACCCGCCGAGCCGCCTCCCGTGCTTGCTGAACGGCCGGCAACAGCAACGCGATCAGAATCGCAATGATCGCAATCACCACGAGCAACTCAATCAGCGTAAACCCCGACTTCCGGGCGCGTGGCGCCTTAGCAATCGATTCATTCATTTCTCGATCCCTTCTGAATGATTGACACGCTCTCATGAGCGGGTAAATCACCAAACAACTCCCGCGACAGGCATCTCGCCGTCCAATGAAGTTCAGTCTTCACCAACGAAGCACACACCCTCGTCTCAACAACTATTGTTTGGACGGTCGTTGTTTCTGTCAATAGCAGAGTTGTGTGATCCCGAACATTGCTCCTCAGCAGCCCAATCTGCGACATTGGCTGAAGCGGAGTGATCCAGAGTTCCATTGGCTCACGACTCATCGTGTGTCTTAGTCCCGGAGGGACTAAGACGAAGAGCGGCCACCACCTGCGTGGCTCAATTCGGTAGTGGCGCTTTCTCGCGACGGCCCGCCCACAGCATCGACAGCGCCGTGTAGATCACCACGACCACAACCAG
Source organism: uncultured Schlesneria sp. (assembly GCA_966211735.1). Classification (GTDB taxonomy): domain Bacteria; phylum Planctomycetota; class Planctomycetia; order Planctomycetales; family Planctomycetaceae; genus Schlesneria. Next base: position 5,093 of record CBIHQO010000329.1, on the reverse strand, counting down.
CCATCTTACCGCTTCCAACGGCAGCTCTTTGACAATCAGTGCCGCCAGCAGCACGCCCGGAATGCCCGCCACGGCCAAACCGAGTGCCGCCGGCGGATCATACTTGCCAGCACGAATGATCCGGATACTAGCCACCGGCATCAGGAACGCGCAGGACCCCATCATGATCGGAAACGCCGTCGCGGGATTCATTCCCAGCAAGCTGACCATGATCATGATCGGGGCATAGGCACCCACACCGATCATCATCAGTGCGCCGAATACGAAGTTCCCAATCAGCGCTATGACCAGATACGCGCCCTCTAACCCGTTCGCTTCGCCACCCGGCGGCAACAGTTGCGTCAGTCGGGCCAAGATCAGGCCCGCTGCGGCCAACAGGGCCAGTCCCATGCCAATCTGAATCCGTCGCCGAGGCCAGCGAATGATGAATCCCGCTCCCACAGAGGCCCCCAGTACCGCCGCCAGAATCGTGAGGACCAGTGTCCAGATCTCGACTTCGACGATCGCGATATAGATGAACGCCTGAACAATCGTCGGCAGACAGTGCCCGACGTTGAGGGTCCCCGGAATCAACTCGTCCGGCACCGATTTCCGCATTCGGTACAAGGTGGTCGTCATGGCAAACGAGCCAATCCCCAGCGTATCCAGAAAATCGGTAATGAAGCCAACCACCACCTGATACGCCGTCGGTCGATTCCCTCGCCCCCTGCGGCGCAGGTCAGACACCCACACAGTACAGAACCCCACTGCCAAAACGGCTAGTAAGACAAACAGGATCGCCTTGATCGGAGGCACATCGAACATCAATCACCCTTGCCCACGGTACGACATGATGTAACGCCATCGGCTGCACCAGAGCCAAGCGTCCTTCTGCGCCGCGAACACGTTACGCGAAAGCCCCCGAGACCGCAAACTGGCCCTTGCGGATCTCCACAACAGAGTCCAGGTCTCACCGAATTTGAGGTATCATGTCATGATGAGAGAATTCTTCCGTGGATGGCGACGAAAGGCGGGGACGGTCACGCTCGTGATGGCGTGTGTGCTATCACTGCTTTGGTATAGAAGCCAGTTTTTCGGCGACCGCCTGACCGTTGGGCCTCTGATTGGTGTGTCTCAGTTCGGTGAGGTTTCCTTCGGTTACAGTCCGAATATTTCTCGCCTGGCACTCAACAGCGTTCAACTACATGGCGTAGTCACAGGGACGGGACCGGGTGGAATGGTATTGCGCTCGCCTGACGCGCGATGGAGACACTTCAAGCCCGTAATCTCCTATTGGCCGCTTGCCATTCTCCTCACCCTCCTTTCCGCCTACCTGATCCTCTGGAAGTCACGGAAGCGAGAGTACCCGAACTGAGTGTTAGTGCGAAGACGCCATCGACAGGATCGCGGCGACGACGATTCCAAGCCCGACAACAATAGCAATCAATGTCACTCCTCCGTCGAAGGCCGACGTGGTGACTTGAGATGAAGGCCTATCGTTCATCAAGTCGAACTGCGAAGCGACGTTGCGGTGCGTCTCCAAGGATTGATTCACAATATTGATTGTTTCAATTTCTTGATTGATCTGATTGGCATCATCCGACATGACGAGTTGCTCCTCAAAAGTTGGCAAGATGTAACACAACGGGTGTCGGACGCAATTGGATCAAATCCTCCTCGGCCCCAAATTGGCTGGTCAGCACCCAACACCTGAAAGCACCGTAAGAAACGGCACTCGCACCACATCATCGCTCGCTTATATTCAAAAGAGTGACTATATGGAGAAAATCCTAAACTCACCTACTAACATCTGACGCCACACTTTCTGCCCGCCGGGAGTCGTCTCGTGCCCGAACGCGACCCATCAGACACTTATCGGCAGCGAGTCGACGAATTACTGAGCAGCCACCAATACGGTGCCGCTATCAAATTGCTCGAAGAGATCGTCAATCTGCGTGAGGCGCAGTTCCAGAAACTGGCGACCTGGGGTCGCAAGCATCTTCCCGAGGTCCGCGAGACCGATCAGAAGATGCGACAGGCCAGTGGTCCGCTGTGCGCCACGGCGGATCCGCTACTCAAGCGACACGATTATACCGAAGCAGTGAAACTCCTATCCTCGGTCCCCAAGCAGTATCGCAGTCCTGAGCTACGCGCGCTATTACAACAGGTCACCGACCTGCGTGATGAATGCGATCACCTTGAACAGGACATCGAAGAAGCCATTCGCAATGGGGACGCAGAAACGCTACCGGTCCTGGTGAAGAGATTGTGCAAGCTGAAGCCCAATCACAAAGACGCCAAGAATCTGGCGGCGGGGATCCAGCAATACGGCGCAGCCAAGTTCATCGCCCGCTCCAAAGACGGCCGCAACGTGGTCATCCATAATGATCCCCTCGTCGAACCCAAGAACTTAGTGCTCAGCATCTGTCTCGTTGTGGGCTTGTTCATCGGGGTCAGCGTGATGGTCAGGCACTATCTTGCGACCAGCAAGCCGTCGGGACATATGAACTCACCAGATGAACCAGCGCAGCCTCAACCCCAGGCACTAGCGTCTCAGCCTGCTGCTGCCGCGGAAGTCGAAACGCAAAAGACTCCGCCCCCGCGGCCGTCTCTCCCCACGACGCTGACGTCTTCGTTCTCCGGTATGACACTCAAACTGGTCCCGGCGGGCGAATTCCAGATGGGATCTCCGCTTTCAGAACCCGATCGCGAAATCGGCGAAGGTCCGCAACACACTGTTCGGATCTCTCATCCGTTCTACATGGGGATCTTTGAGGTCACTCAAGGGGAATTCGAGCGAACGATGCAGACAAACCCCAGCCACTTTTCGAAGAATGGAAAAGGGAAGGGGGCGGTGACGAATTTAGACACCAGCCAATTCCCGGTGGAACAAATTTCCTGGTATGACGCGATCGACTTCTGCAACAACCTCAGTCAAAAAGAGGGATTGGCCCCCTACTACAAGCTGGTGGACGCACAGCGCGAGAAGGGCTCGATCAAATCGGCGATTGTCACGATCAGTGGCGGTTCCGGCTATCGACTCCCGACCGAAGCCGAATGGGAATATGCTTGCCGCGGCAACTCCAAAACGGTGTTCGCCTTTGGTGACACTCTGACCGGCGAACAGGCCAACATCGACGGAAACTATCCTACGGGCACCAAAGGTAAGAAGCTGGGCCGCACCGCGAGCGTCGGTTCGTACCCTGCCAATGCATTCGGCCTGCATGATCTGCATGGCAATGTTTTCGAGTGGTGCTTCGACGACTACGATGGCTCTGCCTACGAGAAGCAACGTGACCAGAACGTGGATCCTGTGACGGATACGACCGGCACGACACGCTCCCAGCGAGGTGGTGCCTGGAGTTTTGACTTCCGTTTCGCGCGCTCGGCATGTCGCGGCCGGTATATTGGTCAGGCAGTGATCAATGCCAATGGCGTACGAGTGGTTCGCAGCGTCGATCAGGGACCGACAAGTTGATTTTGTATTGTGCCTCTCCCTGACTCAGCCTGTCGCCTATAATGCAATTCATTGGGAACCACCACTTGCACAATGAGATCGCGAAACATGACAGCGTCAGTTGCCGAACAAAACCAAATGGGCTGGCAGTTCGACAATACGTACTCACGGCTGCCTGACGTCTTATTCGCCCCAGCCAAACCGGCCACAGTCGCAGCACCCCGGGTCGTGATTCTCAACCATCGCCTGGCGGACGACCTCGGCCTACATCTTGAAGGGCTGTCACCGGAAGCCGCCGCGTCGCTATTCGCTGGTCAGGATCTGCCCGTCGGTTCCCTGCCGATCGCTCAGGCCTATGCCGGACATCAATACGGCAACTTCACAATGCTCGGTGACGGCCGCGCGATCCTGCTGGGGGAACACCGGACGCCGTCCGGTCAACTTTTTGATATTCAATTCAAAGGTTCGGGGCAGACGCGATTCTCGCGACGCGGCGATGGCCGTGCCGCCTTGGGGCCGATGCTGCGTGAATACATCATTAGCGAAGCGATGTTCGCTCTCGGCATTCCCACCACGCGCAGCCTTGCCGTCGTCACCACCGGTGAGCCCGTCATGCGAGAAACCCGGCGACAAGGGGCCGTCCTGACTCGCGTTGCCGCCAGTCACATTCGCGTCGGCACGTTCGAGTATGTCGCTGGAAGAGGTGACGAAGCCAACCTGCGACTGCTGGCGGACTATACGATCAGCCGCCACTATCCAAACCTGCCAGATTCGCCAAATAGATACCTGGAATTCTTCCGCGCCGTGATGGATCGACAAGCCGCACTCGTCGCCCAGTGGCAACTCGTCGGTTTCGTCCACGGAGTGATGAACACCGATAATATGGCGATCTCGGGCGAGACCATCGATTACGGCCCCTGCGCGTTCATGAACGCCTACAGTCCAACCACCGTCTTCAGTTCGATCGACCATGCCGGCCGCTACGCCTACGGCAATCAACCCGCCATCGTCCAGTGGAACTTGACCCGTTTCGCCGAAACCCTGATCCCGCTGTTTGATGCCGATCAGGAAAAATCGATCGCCATCGCGACCGACGTACTCAATCAGTATCCGGCATTGTTCCAGCAGTACTGGCTGACGGGAATGCGAGCCAAACTGGGCCTGGAGGCTGCCGAGACTGGTGACTTCGAACTGGCTCAGTCTCTGCTGACCTGGATGCAGAAAGCCAAGGCTGATTTCACCAATACGTTCCGCGATCTCTCCGCCGATGAGCCGCTTTCTAAGGCCTTCTATCAGGAAGCCGAGTTCCTAGCCTGGCTCTCGCGATGGCAGCGACGTCTGAATCAGGAAGGCCGACCGAGCACCGTGGTTCACGCCGCGATGAGGGGCGTCAACCCGGCCGTCATTGCTCGCAACCACCGCGTCGAAGAAGCCCTTGCCGCCGCCGAGGACAAGAACGATTTGTCAGTACTGGAACGCCTGCTCGCTGTCCTCGCCAAGCCATTCGAAGCCGGGGCCGACTCCGCGATTTATCGCGAGCCACCGACAGACGAGTGCGACTACCGGACATTCTGCGGCACGTAGGCCGTCCGCCACTGTCCGCGTCTCTCCGGCAAACGACGATTTATTGTTCACGTCCAAGGAACTCTTCAGATCA
>CBIHQO010000328.1:0-7240 GCA_966211735.1 uncultured Schlesneria sp. | reverse complement strand
CCGCCACCATCCGCGAGATCGCTGAGACAATTCGAGTAGCAGGCACCGCGACACCGCTCAGTGTGGCGTTAGGCGAAGTGATTGATTGGATTAATCAAACAGACGGTGTGGCACTTCCTGGTGAAGTGACTTTCGCGAAGCTTGGAATGAGCGGCCTGGCCGACCGGGAAGACTGGCGATCGCTGTGGCGAGTCACTCGCAAACGTTTCGACCAATGCCGCAGCTTGCCACTGCGATGGGTCGCGGTGGCGTATGCGGATATTGAGGCCGCATGTTCACCTTCGATCGATGAGATAGCGACGGCAGCGATTGAAGCTGGCTGTGCCGGACTCCTGATCGACACGTTCGCCAAGACCGGACAGTCACTGAGCGACCTCCTTGCGGCTTCGCCACTCCAGCAGTTCGCCGAGCGATGTCATGCCTCCGGGCTGTTTCTGGCAATCGCTGGCAGCTTGAGAATGAGCGACCTTCCCTCATTTCGTGACGTCGACGCCGACATCATCGCTATCCGCTCAGCCGCGTGTGAGAACCACGATCGAAAAGGAACGGTCAGCGCGACAAAGATCGCTCAGTTCCGAAATTCGCTTACTTGGATGTCAAGTCGCGAAGACCGATGCCTGCAAAGTTTACAGACTGAGACGTAGAATATCACACATGGTTCAACATCTTTTGTTTAACCGTGCGGGCATCGCCCCGCGCGTCTGTGGTTGAACGACGGTGTTCAACCAGTGGGATGGCAAGTCGATCGACTACGAACGCGCGGGGCGATGCCCGCGCGGTGAAACGAGACCTTCATCATGTTGCTTGTAGAATCTAATGCCGGAGTGGTTCGACTCACACTCAATCGGCCCGAACGAAGAAATGCCCTTTCCGAGGCGATGCTGACGGAACTCGGATCTGCACTGGAAAAGATCGCTACGGATCGATCTGCTCGTGTTGTTGTGCTGGCGGCAGCGGGTCCGGTTTTTTGTTCCGGACATGATCTGAACGAAATGGTCGGACGCCCCGAAGCAGACTATAAAACTCTGTTCACCCGATGCTCTCGCGTGATGCAGCAGATCCGCCATCTCCCGCAACCGGTGATCGCACGGGTACAGGGATTGGCGACTGCCGCCGGATGCCAATTGGTCGCAACCTGCGACTTGGCGGTCGCCACCGCTGAATCCAGATTCGCCACGCCGGGCGTGAAAATCGGTCTATTCTGTACGACTCCCATGGTTCCACTAGTTCGCGCCGTTCCTCCGAAAGTGGCCATGGAAATGCTGCTGACGGGCATTCCAATCAGTGCCGAACGAGCTCTGGCGGTCGGACTGGTGAATCGTGTCGTCCCCGCCGATCAGCTCGACGCGACAATTAGAGAACTGACAGATGCCATTGTCGGTAGCAGTCCCACGACGCTGAGCCTGGGCAAGCAAGCCTTCTACGATCAATTGGCTTTAGATGAGTCGACCGCCTACGAGCAGGCGACTTGCCTGATGACCGAGAATGCGATCCAGCACGATGCGCAAGAGGGGATCTCCGCGTTCCTGCAAAAGCGTCCTCCCAAGTGGAGTGAATAGGCGCGGCGTCTTAATTAGATTTCCACTGACCGCCTCAGACTCCAGCAGAGTGATCGATCATGTCGTTAGTTGGTTTCGACGAGTTATATCAGTTCGCAGACGCGATGCCGTCGCCGGTCTCTGTGGTGGCGGCGGGTGGGGCCGATCCCACGGTACTGCAAGCATTGTCTCTCGCGCAGCGTCGCGGCTGGGTCGCTCCCGTGCTGACGGGGATTGCGGCGGAAATTGAGCAACTGGCGACTGATCTGCAGATCGACACGACTGGATTCCGCGTCGTCGACACAGACGATCCGGCCGGTGCCGCGGTTGCCGAGATCAAGGCAGGACGCGCCCAAACACTGATGAAGGGGCAGATTGCCACTCCGGCACTCATGAAAGCGGTCTTATCGCGAGACACCGGCCTGCGAACGAATCGCTGCATCTGCCAAGTCGTGCTGATGGAGATCCCTCGCGATCAGCGGCGGTTCCTGCTGTCAGATACCGGTATCACGATTCAGCCGACTCTCGATCAGAAGGGAGATATCCTGCAGAGTCTTGTCGACGTGGCAAACGTGCTTCGGGAGCCTGAAACAGATGAGCCACCTCGCGTGGCGGTGATGTCAGCGACCGAGAAAACTTCCGAGTCGATGCCAGACACGCTGGACGCCGCCGAGTTAACCAAGCGTGGTGCCAGTGGCCAGTTTCCCGGTTGTCTCGTGCAGGGACCGCTATCTTTTGACCTGGCCTATGCGGTCGATGCCGGAGAAAAAAAGAAGATCGAAGGAGGAGTGGTCGGTGCTGCGGATGCCATGTTGTTCCCAGACCTTTTGTCAGCAAACCTGACCGTCAAAGCGATCATGTATACGGCCAATTGTCGATTCGGTGGCGTGCTGTGCGGGACAAGTTCACCAGTGGTGTTCATGTCGCGTGCCGACACGACAACGACGCGGCTGAATTCGCTGGCGCTGACATTGAGAATGCTGACTCGATAGTCAATCAATTGCTGAAGTGTCGCCCATACGTAATTTTGGGCCGTCCGTTCACTGAGCGAGTTCCGGAATCTCCGCCAGGCTCTCAAGTGCGGCTTGCGTTTCACGATGGTGACGCTGAGCGTGCAACACGTACTGTTGAATCGCGGTCTTCAGTTCCGGAAGGCCGTCGAGGTGATCGGTGTCCAGGTAATACTGCACCGTTTCAAGCGATTCGCTCAACGTTTCCAGGTGCGTTCGGTGTTGATCAGCCAGTTCGCGAACGGAAGTGACCTTGGGAACACTCGGCGGCTTCGTTGGCTTGGCATCGGTCGACTCCACCGTAAATGATGCGGCCGTGACTTCAGCGTGGAATTCGCCAAGTCGCAGTTTGTCACCCACGTCCAAGGTCTGCAGCGAATCGATCAATTGATCGTTGACCAATAAGCGATCGCTGTGCTGCAAATCGATCAGCCAACATGTTCGATCCGTGCGAACCAAGGCGGCCAGCACAATCGGAATCTCGGGGTGATCCAGGCGCAACTTGCATTGCGTCCCACGTCCAATCAGCGTGAGACGGCGATCGACGGGCCAAAGATTGTCGCTCTGCTCGACTCCGGCAAATTTCAATTGGATCTGCGAGACTTCCTCGGCGAGTTCCGAACTCCTCGATTGTGGATCCTGCTGACCAGCGGCGGGCAATTCCAGATCGGGAACGGAGACGCGGAATGGTCCCAGTGCGACAGGCTTCGGGCCAACCCAGGTGGCCAGCGGTTGAGTTTCGCCCAGACCACAGCAGAAGAGTCGACCGTCGATCCATTGCACGTAGGCATGGTACGGCAGAACCGAAGGCTGTTTGATGCGAACATCACACTGGCCATCACTGCCGATGAGAAGATAGGGGCGGTTGAGCGACACCTTCCTGGCATGCGCTTCGCCTTTGACTTCGATCAAGAGTTGCAGACCGGCCTGACCCGCGCAGTCCTCGAACAGCCGTCGACGTGATTCCTCGGCATCAACGGGCGCGGGAGGGCTGCTAACACTCGAACCAGTTTCGGCTTTGAAGTCGTCGTTTTGCAGCAATCGAAGACGACGTCGTCGTTGCACCGTGCTTGCGTCGCGCATAGGAGGGGCCTTGCAGCGGACATTCTTCGGCAAAGAAACTCCATACCTCTTTACCACTACTAGATCCTGCAGGATGAATGGGGGTCTGTCAACTTGGAGAATCCGAAGCAAAGGAACTTGCTGATGCGATTGCAGCGATTGTTCCGGTCGTTCGAGTCAGAGCGGGCGTGGAGACTGTGGCGTCATCGCCTCTTGCAATATGACACCGGTCGCTCATTCTTGTCTGTCGTCCCTGCCGGGACTGATGCACAGAGCGGCCGGCATCACTTCAGAATTTGCGTCATTCCCTCAGTCAGGATGTCATCAACTTCGGGCTCGCAGAAGGCCACGCTGACCTCATAACCTCCGTTGGCATACTCCTCCTTGACGGGAATGTACCAGGGGCCGCCATCGCCATATGCGGCAGTGCAGACGAAATTGTCCGGTTGCAGGCGTTGAGCACGCAGTTGGTATTCAACGAACATTTCCGCCGGCAGATGCAGCAGTTTCGTTGATCCCAAGTGGAGGCAACTGAGAACGATCGGAATCTGCCGCTCGGCGCGCCGCAGCCAGGAAATCGTGTATGACGATCGATTGCGATTCACGACGCTTTCGGACTTGGTGGCGATCAGTTCAGACAATGCCGGAGCCTGGAACGACATTCGTGCCGGCGGCAGAACATCGGCGGTCTTCCAGATCAGTTTCTCAGACTTCAACTCGGATCGTTCCAGTTGAGATTCCGACGCCACGATCCCGTCATACAGTCGCTTGGTCAAAGTGACTCGCGCGGCGTGCGAGCCATCGTTGTATTTTCCCGCGGCGACATTGCCCGAGCATCCCGTGAAGTAAATGTGCCGACAATCAGGCTCGTCCTGTTGTCGTTGTTTGCGGGCCAGCCCGGCGAAATCACTGGTGCAGCGTCCATCGGCGTAGTAGCTCATCGGGTGAGTGGCGTAGTAGTGCAGCGATGCCACCTTCTTGTTGCCATCGAAGAACGCGACGGTCTTACAGTAGGGGTCGATCAGTCCTTCATCCATTTCGATCAGTGACTGATCCTTGCACGAACTGCCACGCATGGCGAGTACCGTCCCATTGTGATCGCGTTTGACGCGTCGATTCGACGCGACCCCGATGACCCTGGCTTGTCCGCGGCCGATGTGCGTGACTGGCCGCGCTTGTGCAATCGCCTGCTTGATCGCCGTCCGGCCTGTGTCCAGACATCGATTGAAGAAATCGGTTATCAGGATATGCGGCAGGTCACCTTCAGCTGCGACAATTCGTTCGGCTTCCAGGCAGGCCATAGGAGCGTTGTGCTGATGCACGCATTGTACGGCGACGCGGTCGGGGGTTGTTCCAGCGGCTTCGGCCAGGGCTGCCCGCCATTGGAGATGCGCTTCATTCAGCAGCCCGGTCCAATCCACAGCACAGAGGACAATCGGCTGGCCGGCACCAAGCAGCACGATTCCGACAGCCTCTAGCTCGTCGTCGATGACTTCAATCGGCTTAATCCAGCCGCCGCAACACGAATGCCCCAACGGGGGCGTCACGTTGAATTTGAAGGGAGCGATCTGCAATGCCCCAGCAGATTCAGCCGCGGCCAGCGTTGCCGGAATCTGCAGACTCCACCCAGCGGCCGTCGTGAGAACGGTTTGCTTCAGGAACTGGCGACGCGAGCAATCCGCAAGTGGCGATTCAAATCGCATAGTGCATTCCAGCGATCAAGAACTCTGAACTCGCCGCTCACAAAACAGGGAGGAGCCGCCTGCTGATTAGAACGAATCGCGTCGAGCACTGCACCTCCCAGGCAGGCGTGATCGTGGCACTTGAATTCAGGTGGGAAACGGTGTCATCTGATCGGAGCAATGTCCGCGGGTGTGTCAAACAGACCTGTCGATATCGTCCAGGTATAGATTGAGCCCTGATCGGACGGGCTGGCAACAGTGATCTCGCCACCAAGAAAGTGGGCGACTCTTTGCGAGATCGCCAACCAAATTCCCACAGTACCTTTTTTCCGCGGTACAGCGTGATTGCCCGGAACACTTGTTCCGGCCAAGATTCCGATTTGCTGCCTGACCGAGTTCGTCCCAGTCTCGTTGACGTCAATGACCAACACCAATTGACGATCAAGTGAGCTTTCAACCGTTCGGAGTACAACTTTAAGACCACCCGTTTCGGTCGCACGAATTGCATTTCCGACAAGCGCGAACAAGATCTGTCGAAGGCGTGCGGGGTCGGAGTAGATGAATGGCGGCACGGGCCCTCTTGCCTCAGCCGCTAACGACAGATTCTTCGCTTGAGCCAATTCATGAAACGCCGCCAGTGTCTCCTCCACCGAGCGAATCGGATCGACGCGGGTCTTCTCGACGTGTGACTCGCCTGACTCCATTTTTGAAAACTGATGAATATCGTTCACCAGCGTCATCAATTGGCGACCTGTTTGTTTGATGGTTCCCAAATAGGCCTGGCGCGTGTCGATCGACAAGTCGCAATTGAATAGCAGATCGACATACCCCAACATCGATTGCAGCGGAACTCGGACCTCTTCAGACAGAATAGTCAGGAATTCGCCTGGGCCCGACGCGAAGCTCTTCGCGTTAGCGATCTGATCCGATATGAAGCTGTCGTTAGCGAGGCTCATCGCGGACTTTCAAAAAGCAAACGCCGAATTGTGTATTTTGTTTGTCGAGCGGAATCAGACAACAGTCCCGTTCCACTGCAGTTCAGATGCAGCGAGACAGACGCTGATGCAAGTGATTGGAGCTTGTTGGAGACTCCGCAAACGGCGATCAGTCGTGGCGGAGCGCAGCACAGCGGGAGCCGCCGCCCGACCCACCTGCACTGTCACCCTCCGGTATAAGTATCGGCGGTTAAACGAGTAATCCGAACTGAGTGGTCGCATTTTGTGGTAATCCACTTACCGTGTGATTATTGCCCACTAGTCGTGATCCTTAGAACACGGTCAGAGAGCGATCACTTCGGCCAGCCATTTTTGGCGACTAACTCGGCCGGCTTATCGTGCATTTCGCAGGACGGTGTGGTTTACCACGCAGCTCAACCTTGCGTGCATCAAGCAGGCGTCGAGAGAATGCCGTCCGTATTCAGGACCATGACCATGGGTGAACAACTTCACCGCAGTGGCCCACCGTTTGCATTTGGGCGATCCAATACGGGCCAGGATTTTCATGCAATGCAGCGGTGAACGGGACAAGACTCCCTTCTGGTCCGAGATACTTACCAAGTCGAAGCATCGCCGTTTCCGAATCTGCCAAGCATGAACGAGAGCCCGAACGCAAAGCCCCCGAACCAGTTTGCTGCCGAGAAGGCCGAGCCATCTCGTCCTGCGGCATCAGCGGAATTGCGGCGCGTGTTAAATGCAGCGACCCGCATCTGCGTCATTCGATTGGACACAGACGGTCACGTCATCGATTTTAATGCGGGTGCAGAATTGATGCTCGGCTATTCAGCCGACGAGATTATCGGACGCCCGATGGAGACGTTCCATCTGAGATCGGAGGTCGCGACCTACCGAAGCGATCTGTTCGAGAGATTCCATCAGCAGTTCCCAGGCTTCAGCGCGTTTGTGGTCAACGCTCGACAGGGTGGGTGCGACGAGCGTGAGCGTGACGACCG
>CBIHQO010000327.1:0-7244 GCA_966211735.1 uncultured Schlesneria sp. | reverse complement strand
ACGGCGCGCTGGCCGAACTGCTTGCGGGCGACGCTGCTTCGGGCGAGAAAACGGCCCTCACGATTTCGCGGCTCTTCCTGCGCAAAGAGCGTTAGCGACGCTTGCCGCAGCCGGCCCCGGCGGAAAGCGCGATCGACACGCCGCGGGTCTGGATGGCCGCAGCCTGCTGATCGGTATATTTGGGCCGGTCTGGTGGGGTCATCTTGAGTATGAAACCTGATACAATTGCGGGCCGGCCGAGCGACGGAACTTATTATCTACCTGCGAGTTTCGTCGAAATTGCAGGTCGATCCGTCGGCGTCGAACAGCACCAGAGCTTGAGCGACAACGAACAGAACGAAGAGTATCAGGTTGGAAACGCCGTCGACAGCGAGCCCCTCTTGTCGATATCGGCAATTTCTGCGACAAGAGGGGTTGGGACAATGAGCGACCGTAACCCACGGCTGCTACTCGGGAAAGGATTCCTGGCCAGTGCTCGATTTTGCTCAGTCGCACAGTGATGCTCCGGACGACCTCGTCCGCCGCGTGATCGGACTTCGGCTTTGCCGTCTGGCCGACTTTCGGCGAGCGAAGATTTCTGTACGCCGACTATCTCGCGACCTGCCGCCGTTCGATTCGGTCTGGATTGACGCGTTGGTGCAGCTTCGCAAGTTGACACCATTTCAGGCTCGGATGCTCGAGTATGGGTCTGAGGAGCAACTTCTGGTCGGCGATTACGTCGTGGTGGATCGTTTGGGACAGGGGCCGCATGGGACCACGCTGATTGCGAAGTCCCCGCAGCAGCGGGAGACCGTCGCGCTGAAGCGGATTTCCATCGCCGCCGAGGCACTGCCTGACTGCCGTCAGCGATTACGACAACTGATCGAACGTTCGCGCACTTGGTCGCATCCGAATCTGGTCGTACCGAATCAGCTATTCGTTCAGCCGGATGGTGAGTTGGTCACGGTCAGCCGACAGGTTTCAGGTCTGACGCTGGCCGAATTGCTGATTCGTCGCGGCCGATTTCCCGCATCCGTGGTACTGGAGATTGCCCGACAACTGGCAGGTGGATTGGCCTCGCTGCATGCTCAAGGACTGACACATGGCGATCTGATGTTATCGAATGTTCGGTTGACGACATCCGGAATGGCGATCTTGGTCGACGGAGGGATCCGACCGGCGCTGTATCCCGAACTGACGATTCACGAAGAACTGGCTCTGGACGCCTACGATGGAGTCGCTCCTGAAGTGATCGGCACGGGTCTGCATCCGAATGCCAGTTCAGAAATTTACGCCTTGGGGTGTCTGTTGTGGCAGTTGCTGACCGGCCGACCGCCCTACCCCACGGCCGATGCATTAATGAAATTGGCTGCCCATCAGACACAGCGGATCGCTGACGTTCGGTCGCTGGCACCAGATACGCCAGCCGCGCTGGCGGAAACAATTGCCGCGATGACATCACCCGAGATCAACGAACGACCCAAATCGGTAGACGAACTATTGCATCGGTGGGGCCGAGCGGGAATATCGTCGCGATCGCGGTTGAAGCGTTATCGGAAGCATTTTGATGGTGCGGTGCCGCACTTTATGCACCAAAGAACACCGGTCGTGGACAGTCGCTGGCCGTGGATGGCGGCGTCACTGTTTGTCGCTGCGGGGATGGCTTTGACTTTTGCTGACAAAGGATTGAGAAGCGAATTTCTGGCGATCACGCAACGTGTCTCGGAAACAATTCGGACGTCGCTGGCGAAGAATCCTGAGCGAGCCGACGCTCTCGTGCAGTCTGGGCAAGAGCCCATCAAGACAACTGGGCTGTTGCCGTTGCCAGTTCCGGTTGGTGGCGAAATCATTCTCGATCAGGCCGGCCCCTACGAGGCGGCTCGGATTGTGGTAGACGGGAATCTCACGATCCGCGGCGCGGCTGGGATTACGCCGGTGATCCAGGTCAAAACGGAATCGCTGTGGCTCGCCGGAACGAATGTCAAACTCCAGAACGTCACGATTGCTTGCGACTACTCGGCGCGTTCTGGATTGAAGGCGGCGGTGCTTGTTAAGTCGAAAGAGTTAGAGATCAAAGGGTGTCTCTTTAAGCAGGTCTCGGATGATGCGGTTGCGACTCAGGTCGAGATGAACCGACAATCGACGGCAGTCGGCTGGGGACCGCTCGACGCCGCGGAGGCCGATCAGTGGCGAGTTGCTCTGAGCGACTGTGTGTTTCAGACCAACGGTGCTGCCTTGTGGTCGGCAGAGATGCCGCATCAGTTCACGATGCATAACTGTTTGAAGGCGGGGGCTGGTGTCTGCGTGGCGGTTTCACCGCGGGCGGCGCTGCATCCGAGCCAGTGGGAACTGAATAACGTTACGCTGCGAGAATCTGGCCCTTTGCTGCGACTTGCGGGCAACTACGCCGAGGATTCCCTGGCACCGACAATCGAAATGACCGCCAACGACTGCGTCTTTGCCGGTGGTCCGTCGACGAGTTTGATCGAATTGCAGGCTGCTGCCGTCAGAGAGAATGCTGCCAAGGTGGTGTCCTTCCGGGGCGAGGGATGCGTCATCGCTCCTGGAGTCAATTTGCTGGCCGCGTGTGCTTCACCGACATCGCAGGCTCAGTCCATTGCGGATGCTGATGAGCATTTGGAAGGGTTCATGGTCAGTGAGCTGATTTTCGCTGTAGCGATCAAAGGTCCGATAGGTAAATCACGGCTTGAGAATATGACTGCCCCTCGATCATCGGCACAAAAGCCACCAGGGGTCGATGTCAGTCAATTGCCAGCCGATGCTCCTCGGTGACTATTCCTCCTCGTACTCTTCAGATTCGGACCCTTTCAGAAGTTCTTCCTGGATGCGAGTCGGATCGAGCGGTTCGACGATCGCGTAGCGCCCATCATTCCAGCGGAAGAAATCAATGGTCCGGCATCGCTCGCTGCAGAACGGAAGCGTTTGGGAGGCTTGAACGGGCTTATGACAAATCGGACAAGTGACTGGACGAACCATCACGTGCTCCTCGCATCGCAAAGTAAAAGTCGGATCAGAGGATTATAGGAGGCTGACCGCCACTCGTCTCTGGTCAATCTGGTTCCCACGCTAGCGACGGTCACGGCCACCGTCGCGATGTTACTTGGCGGCGAGATCGATTCCCATTTCCTGAAAGAGAAACTTCATATCATCCCAGACGTCTTTCTTTGCCGCGGGGTTGCGCAGCAGGTAGGACGGGTGATAGGTGCAGACGACTTTCGCCCGGCCATATTCGAAGAATTTGCCTCGCATTTTGCCGATTGGCAGTTCCGACGCGAGCAGATTTTTCGCCGCCGTCGATCCCCAGCAGACGATGTATTCGGGGTTCACAATCGCGATTTGGCCGTCGAGGTATTCGCGACAGTTATGCGCTTCTTCGGGCGATGGCAAACGATTGCCCGGCGGACGACAACGCAGCACATTGCAGATGTAAATATCTTCTCGCTTCATGCGACACGCTTTGATGATGTCGTTTAGCAATTGACCGGCTCGACCGACGAACGGTTCGCCCTGCTTATCCTCGTCGGCACCGGGAGCTTCGCCAATGAACATGATCTTCGCTTCGGGATTGCCTATTCCGAAGACGGTTTGCGTCCGGGTTTCCGCCAACTCCTGACAGCGGGTGCATCCCTTCACTTGATCGCAGAGGACCTTCAGTCGTGAGACCCGTTCGGCGAGCGGCAAATTCAGCGGCTGGAACGGAGTAGAGACAGTGGCAACAGCAGCCGCAGGTGCTGCTTTTTTGGCGGGCATGGAAGAAACCTGAGGTTGAGGATTCACGGGGGCAGCCGGAGCCGCGTCGAACAGACGAGCTGGCTTGCTGACGGGGGCGACCGAAACGGGTGACGTGGCGACCTGCGGAGCAGGCTCGGGCGCGATCGGAACGATCCGTTTCCAATGAGTCAGCCCCGCGCGCTGGAAGTCCTCCAGTCGCTGTACGACGGCACGCTGAATCGCGGCCAATTCGGTGTCGTCCATGAGTCGTTCGGGGTCCGATCAACAGAAAAGAATGTATTATTTGATGAAAGAGAGACGGAGCCTCCGCATCGCCGCCGGTAGTCTGCCATCCCCTTCGCTGATCCGCCAGTCTGTGGCGGCCGGATCAATCGAGCGGGAATGCGCCGTCTCCGAAGAGGCTGGAACTGCCCAGGCCATATAATTGTCGCGCCGGCAACGACTTGGCTGGTCGGCTGGATCTCGCAAAGCGCCTCGACCTCGATACACGGAGCGTGCCGTCGACTTTGGCCACGCCGGTTCAGGCGTCGTAGCCGACGCGCATCAGATACAGGCCCTGTGCCGGTGCTGTCTCGCCCGCGTGCGTGCGATCCCCCGCGTCAAGAATTCGCTGCATATCCAGTGCGGACCAACGACCGCGGCCCACGTGAATCAGTGTGCCGGCGATGGCGCGGACCATATTGTACAAGAACCCGTCGGCTTCGATGTCAAAGCAGAGGAAATCCGCGTCCATCCCCTCGGAAACGGGGAACTGATGTAGACCTGGTGATGAATCTGTCTTCGACGAGGCATGCCAGGCGGGCCAGCCGGTTGTCCGCGTGACACTCGCATGAAAGATCGTGCGAATGCTGGACGAGCGATTGGGCCACTGAGTTTCAAAGCAGCGAAAATCGTGCGTTCCGACGAGGTGTTGCACGGCCGCGTGCATGGCGTGCTCGTCGAGACGTGATCGTTGCCACAAGGCATAGTGGCGCAGGAATGGAACGCGGATTGGATTGTTGTGGATGATGTAGCGATACCACTTCCGTTTGGCATCGTAGCGAGCATTAAATCCCGTCGGTGCTTCTTCGACGGCGCAGACGACGACGTCGTCGGGAAGATGAATCGGTAGTCCGTGCAAAAAACCGCGACAGGGGGCGGTGGATCGAGTGGTGAGGCTGATGACCTGTCCCACCGCATGAACACCTGCATCGGTTCGCCCGGAGGCCACGACGCGTGTTCGCTCGCCAGTGAAATCCAGCAGCCCCTGTTCGACCACGGCCTGCAACGTCAGGCCATTGGGTTGGACTTGCCAACCAAAATAGTTGGTGCCGTCGTACGCCAGCGTCATTTTGAGCGTTCGTTCGCCGCTGGCGGTGGCTGGCTCTGGATCCGTCGCCGGGACGATGTCACTCACTTGGCCTGCAACCGTTCACGCCAGGCGGTGACGCGTTCAGCAACTGCCTTGCGTCCGCCACTGCCAAAGCTGCTCAGTCGCTCGACCACATTCTTGACACCAAGGGAGTTGGTCACGTCGGCACCAATCTTATCGCACGCTTGTTGCAGTTCGGCTAACGACAGGTCGGCCAGTTTGATGCGGCGTGATTCACAGTCTCGCACCAGCTTGCCGACGACTTCGTGGCCCGATCGCATGGGGACGCCCTTGCTGATCAGATATTCCATCAGCGTCGTGGCATCGAGGAAGCCTTCTTCCAGGCGAGCATTGATCGTGTCGACCTGCAGTTTTGCATGGCGCACGATGCTGGGTGCCAGATCGACGCAGGCGCGGACGGTGTCAAAGGCATCGAAAAAGGCGAGCTTGTCTTCCTGCAGATCGCGGTTGTAGGCCAGCGGCAGTCCCTTGATGAGCGTCAGGATTTGCTGCACGTCAGCGATCACTCGAGCCGACTTGCCGCGCATCAGTTCCAGCACGTCGGGGTTCCGCTTCTGCGGCATGATCGACGAACCCGTGGTGTAGGCGTCTGGCAATTTCAGGAAGCCGAATTCCGTCGTACACCACAAGATCCATTCTTCGGCCCAGCCGCTCAGGTGGACCGAGATCAGCGACAACACAAAAATGGATTCGGCCAGGAAGTCACGATCGCTGGAAACGTACAGGCTGTTGGCGGCGACATCGGCAAATCCAAGCAATCGCGCGGATTCGTGACGGTCGATGGGCAGCGATGACCCCGCGAGGGCCGCGGCCCCGAGCGGCAGGATGTTGACGCGTTTCAGGCAATCCGCCAGTCGCTCGCGATCGCGCTGCAGTTTTTCGCAATAGGCCAGCCAGTAGTGAGCGGCCATTACGGGTTGAGCCCGCTGCAGATGTGTGTAGCCGGGCAGGACAACATCGGCGTCCGCTTCGCAGCGATCGACAAAAGCCTGCTGCAGTTCAATCAGCAGCGCATCCAATTCGGTCAGGCAATCGCGGACATACAATTTTAGATCGGTCGCGACCTGATCGTTTCGACTGCGGCCCGTGTGCAACTTACGTCCCACGTCGCCGATGCGCGCGATCAGGGCCGACTCGATATGCATGTGAATGTCTTCGAGTTCGGTCTTCCAGACCATCTCGCCGCGCGCGATTTCCTGGCCGATCACGTCGAGTGTTTCGACGATCTGGCGGCATTCGTCAGCGGTCAGCAGCCCGACCTTGGCGAGCATGCGAGCGTGTGCCTGCGAACCGCGGATATCAACGGCCGCCAGACGGCTGTCAAAGCTGATTGATTCCGTGAAGAATTCGACGCGCGGATCGGTCTTCTGATCAAACGCTCCGCCCCAGGCTTTCGCAGACACTCGACTTCTCCCGAACTTGTAGATCCCAGATTTGTGGCCCATTCCTCGGCACCGGCGGACGCACTTTTACCAGATTTCGACCTGATTCGGTACGAACCCGTGTTGCGGCGTCCCTTTCCGGCCGCGCCAACAGGCTGAAGGTTCGCGGGATGTCGTTACAATCGTTACTGTCGGCCGAAATCCCGCCGAAGAATTTCATTCGCCATTTGACAACGGTCTATTCGTCAATTTAGCGTGGAACCAAAGGACGACCCGAACCGCGACGGAGCGGCGGACCTGAGCGAAGTCGAGATGGAAGGAATTGCGTCATGTACGGACGGATGAAAACCTGGGGAATGGCGGCGGGATTGATGTGTGCGACGGCGGCGAGCAGTTTCGCGACCGAGCCGCTCGTGCAGGATTTTGACGGGTGGAAAATCACGATCCGTCCGGGAATTTCGAGCCAACCGGACGTTCCGCCAGCAGTGCGTACGGCAGCCCCCGCGGCAAAAAGCCGATCGGGAAAGATTCAGCTCATTTCCCTTCAACAAGACGTACCTGTGTTGTCGCCGCAACCAAGCGGTCCGGTTCCTGAATCCTCGGTGAATCAGCCGGCGATCGGCGACTTGCCGATCATTACTCCGGGCGAATCCAGCTACTGCTGCGAGCCCAAGACAATCGTCAATCCGCCCGAAGGAAGCGTGGATCCGCGCTACCTGTCTCAGATGTATTCGGAGATCTACAAATCAATCCCGTTC
>CBIHQO010000326.1:0-7261 GCA_966211735.1 uncultured Schlesneria sp. | reverse complement strand
CGAGTAGCATCCCGCCCATCGCGATGAGAAAGAACCGCGAGACTCGGTTGATCAGCGTCATGGGATCAGCCCTGGTCTTCCGCGGTCGCATCCAGAACATAACCACGTCCGCGGCGGGTCTGAATAACGCGCTCACCGTATTGTTCTAGCTTTCTCCGGAGTTCTTTAACGTGAACCTCCAACGTGTTGGACAGGCCGTCGTAGTTCTCGTCCCAAACGCTCTCATAGATCCGGGTGCGAGACAAAACCTTTCCCGGAAATCTCAGGAAGTATATTAACAGCGAAAGCTCTTTGCTGGTGAGATCAAGCGGCCGACCACCACGCGTCGCCTTCTGGCTGGCGAGATCGATCTGGATGTCAGAATACTGCATCATCGCATTGGTGGACTGGTCCTGGCGCCGCAGCAGGACTCGCACTCGCGCCAGCAGTTCCTCGAACGAAAACGGCTTGCAGAGATAATCATCGGCACCCGCGTCCAGCCCTTTAACCCGATCCGAGATCGCATCGCGAGCGGTCAAAAAGAGCACTGGCGTACTGCGATTCTTCTGTCGGAACCGCTGCAAAAGTTGCAGGCCATCTTCGCCAGGCAGCCACCAATCCAGTAGCACCAAATCCCATTCACCCTGCAACGCGTGCCAACCGGCAGGACCGTCAGCAGCATGTTCGACGTGGTATCCCTCTTCCGCCAATCCACGCAACAGGAAATCGGCAATGCGTTGCTCGTCCTCGATGATCAAAATACGGCAGCTCACCCTTCGCTCCGGCTGAGCGCCGAGCAGTGCGGCGCATGAAGTACGTGTGACGCCGAGGCCGACTGAATTGGAACGATTCGCCCAGGGGTCTCATCAAAGGCCATTATTTCGCCGACAACCATGATGTAAACCCACCTTGGCCGCAAAACCGTTGCTTCGCTGGTTCGCGTGCAGTTTGGCTCCTTGGGTGCTGCGGTGACAATGAAATTACGATTGATCATCGTTCTTGTTTGACCGAGAGATGTGGCCCCGCAGCAATTCCATGGGAAAAGCACGACCTTGTCGCGCAGGCCAGAGAACAACCAGCGATTCCCCATCCTCCAGAGATTGGAGTGAGCCGCGTACCGCCGCTTCCAAGTCACGTTCAAAAACAATCTGTCCCCATCCTAAAGCGCTTTCGGAAGCAATCAGGTCGCCGGGCAGCATCCCTCGAGGCATCGGAATGCATCCGCTCTCCACAACAATGACCAGGCGCGGTCCCCACGCGGACCGTTGAATCAACGAAGGAATGTCTCCGGCAAAGTTCGACGATAGTACCAGCACCACCGTGGGAAGTGGAATCTCTGGATGACATTCGGTATCTCTCAGTTGACGGCCAAGCTCGGCCAGCGATTCATAAGATTCGAGTCGCACCGTTTTGCAACCCGACAGCGCCTTCGCAGCCTGGTGATTCAAATCCGTCACTCTCGCAAAGTTATCGCTCTGAACTGGATCTCGATACGATCTGCCTTGTAAATCCGGTGCTTCTCGGTGCAATCTGGTAAATTCCCTGCCGGCGTTCCACAAAGGGGTGATGAATTGGCTGAGTAGCAACATTCGCGAGTCTCCTCCACAATCGACTAGAATTGCTGAGTTCTGCTTGGACAAGTCACGCCCTCGTCAGTACGCACAATCCTAGGCGACCAGAATGAGCCCGCCGTGAAACGTAGATAAGATCGGCTTCATCTTTCAGCTCTGCCGAAAGACCCGCATTCGCCTACCGGATCCAGCAAGCTGGAGTACAGTGACGGCCGGTCCGAATAAGGCCGACGTTGATCTGACGCCCTGGCAGAGTCACCACCCGTATTGCAGAGGACCGCGTTGCCGGGGTTCCTGGCAACGCTCGGTTGATCAGGCGCCTCACTCGAACGGAGTGGCATTGCTTGAATCTTTGAAGTCACATGGATGTGCCATTGTTTGGCCGCTCTGGGACAAGCAGTGCCGATCGTAAGTCCGACTCTTGAGAAAAATATTCTCCGCGCATTTTGGATTGTTGGAGGCGGAAGGGGCCTGCTTGCGCCGGAGTGCGCTCGGTCGCTGTACAATCTCATGTGGCTGTGAGCTTACCTGCGTATCAAACTGTGAATCCACGTATAATAATCCCGATGCGCCAAAGGTCGTGACAATCTCAGCGAATCCATTGGCGATCCTTTCGATGCAACCAGCAGCCTGAGGCCTTTGTGTCGGCCGTGATCGCAAAAATGATAGCCGCGAATTCAACTGAGTATCAGAATTACAACCATGACGAAGATCGACGAAATTGCTCCGGATCTCTTCCGACTTTCGATTTACGTGCCGGAGATTGACATGCAATTCAATCACTTCCTGGTGCGCGACGAGGAGCCGCTGCTGTTTCATGCGGGATTGAAGGCAATGTTCCCGGAATTGCGGACGGCCGTCGCCACGCTGATTGACCCCACCACCCTCCGACACATCGCCTGGAGTCACTTTGAATCCGACGAATGCGGTGGGCTCAACGATTGGCTGCAACTCGCCCCCCAGGCGCAGCCTGTCTGCACTCTCGTCGGCAAGCTCACCAGTGTCGACGATTTCTCAATTCGCCCTGCGTTGGGCATGACTGCTGAAGACGTTTTGATCACGGGCAAATATCGTTATCGATTCTACAACGCGCCGCATATTCCACACGGGTGGGACGCGGGTTTACTGTTCGAGGAAACGCAGAAAACGTTGTTTTGCTCGGACTTGTTTCATCAGTTCGGTGATGTCGCGCCCGTGACAAACTCGGACTTGATTGAACCAACACGGATTGCGATGCAACATATGCAGGAGGGGCCACTGATCGGGTATATGCCTTACATCAAACAGACCGAAGGTGTTCTGCACAGACTGGCCAATCTGAAACCGGAAACGCTGGCCGTCATGCATGGTTCATCCTACAGCGGACAGGGCGACCACCTGCTCATCAGCCTTGCTGGCTTAATCAAAGAGACCTTTGATCAGACTTAATGGTCGCTCTGGCTGGGTGGAGTAGCTCGAATCTTCGAAGTCAAATGCACGACTCCGCTTCGTACGCCTTTTCAAGTCTTGAAAAACTGATGAGAGAATCGGATGACCCACCCTACCCGTCGCGGCATCCTCAAGTTCGGGTTGGCAAGCGGAGCGAGCCTATGGGTTACCGGAGCGAGACCTCCGAGTAATCCAGTTGCATCACAACCAGAATGCCAGGCGGCTGATTCAATTGAGAAGGATCCAGGCATGCGCGAGCTTTCCGAGAAAACGATCAAGATGCTGATTGAAAAGGCGAAGGCGGCTAGCGCGAACGCCTATTGCCCCTACAGCAAATTCAGTGTCGGAGCAGCGATTCTGACGGAAGATGAGCAGATCTTCACAGGCTGCAATGTTGAAAATGCCTCCTACGGTTTAACCATTTGTGCCGAGCGCAACGCCGTCTTCAGTATGGTGGCTGCAGGAAAGAAGAAGTTACGCGCGCTGGTCATCTACACTCCCACTCCCTCTCCAACCGCGCCTTGCGGAGCTTGTCGGCAGGTCATTAATGAGTTTGGCCCTCAAGCTTCTGTCCTGTGCGTCTGCGATGGATCAGCCGTGCTGGAGACAAATCTCTCAGCCCTCCTTCCGGATGCGTTCGGCCCAGCGAACTTGAAATAGTGCAACGGACGGGTGGCACGCCATGGCGCTTTGGGAATGGCGCGGTCTTCTTCTTGATGCCGCCCCTTCGAAGACTCTGGGCGTGCTACATGGCGCGCCACGGCGTTAAAGCCGGTAGATCCAGCAAACCCGATCAAAGGTCGGAAACAGCGTAGGTCATCCTCGCCTCGGTCGATGTTATTTACGCCCGCATATTTTGTGCAGGTTACCTAAATGATCGCACCGACTGCCTGCGTTTGAGGTCTCGTCAAGCGCCGAGGAGCCCACACGTGTACCGAAACTGGACCTCTTTGATTTCTGCATCCCTGGCCACGGTCTGCTTCGCTCTCGCCGCAGCATCCGCGCAGGCTCAGTGTTATCCCAACAATCTCTGCACCACGACCACGTGTCGTACGCCGTTGACCCCCGTCGGTTACTGCGGTTCCGGTCCGGGCCGCTGCTGCGGGTATGGCTACCAGGGCTACCCCGGCTACCAATACAGCTATGCGGCTGGCATGCGAGTCGGTTGTTATCCCGGTTTTGAATAGTGCGGGGAATACTTCTCGGGCATGAAGGCGATGTACGGCAACTGTCATCGAATGAATGCCTGTGGTCAGCCTGTTTGCGGAGGTAGTTGGGGCTGCGGCTGCCGAACAAGCTGTGGCACCGGTTGCGGCTTGGCCTCTCCTGTGATCGCGCCGAGCTGCTGCAGTCCGTCGCCAAACTGCTGTGCCGTGATGTCGAACAGCGCCGTGATGACTCGACCAGCGAACGTCGCCCCAGTCCCCACGAACACAGCGCCAATGCCGACCTACAACACCACTGCAGAACCAGCGACCGTCGGACCAAAGCCAGCAGTGGAGCCAGCTCCTGCCCCCGCCGATGCAGCACCCCAGGCCGATGCTCCCAAGCCAGGCGTCTAGTCGACCGCAAACGCCACTCGGGATAGCATCGGTTCTGAAGTTAAGCTGATGCGGGGTGGTATTGCTCGAGCCCATGAAGTCAACGGGATGTGCCACTGGTTGGCCGCTTTGGGACAACCAGTGCCGACCGCGAATCAAACTCTTGAGGATGTATTCTTCGGGGGGACGGGGTGTGGCCCGGGATCCCCCCGGATTGCGACTCAAGAGCGCGCACTGCCTCGCGAGAACTCTTCGAGCGGAATCACAGCGAGTCGAGGGAGATGATCGGAAATTGCGAACCAAGATTCGTGATAAGTCGCTGATCCGCTGTCACAAGTTCACACCCTTCCCGTTCGGCCAACGCGACGAAAATGCAGTCTGTGACCGCGATTCTTGTTGCTGATGAGATTTCAACCGCCCTCGGCAATAGCGGCAGGAAGGGGTACAAGGTTGGACCATTCTGCAGAATGTCATACAGGTGCGCTACCGCATCCCCTACAGGAATGATCTTGCGACGTTCTGACTTCGTGAGAACATGAGCAACTTCCTCGGCGAAGACATCGGGGGGCGATGATCTCATGAACGCCGTTCCTGACATCATCTTGAAACGCCAGTGCCTGCAGAGAATCCGGCTCTGGAATCACCCACTTCACGGCCACAGATGTATCGAGAACGTAGAGATTCATCGGTCGCGATGTTCACGGACAAATTCGACGGCGACTTCGACGGTTCCCACTCGCTCGCGAGTTTCCTCCCGCATTCGGTCCATACGCTCACGAGACTTTTTCGCCGCCGTAGGGTCTCGTTCACCCTTCATCAACTTAGCGATGAGTTCTTCGAGTTCGTGCTTGCCGGTGGTCGGTGTGTCTGTGCTCATGCAAGCATTGTTTGGAGTTGCAGCAGCCGAGTCAATTGGCAACCCTCAGGAGATGGCTGAGAACTCTTTGCTTGAACCCGCAAAGTCAATTGGATGTGCCACTGCTTGGCCGCTTTGGGACAAGCAGTGTCGATTGCGAGTCGAATTTTGAGGAAAGAGTTTCGCTCGACTCACTCCGTATCTTCGGTCTCGTCTGCCCCCGCTTGACCGAACGGCGAATCGTCTCGCAAGTCGATCGTTCGACCCCCGGTCAGTTCCACCTCTAACAAAGGTGCCAGCTCCTTCGGGTCGCGGACCTGAATGTTCTGCAGTGACATGGTCAACTTGCGAGCCCAGTTGTCCATGTCGGGATCGTTCTGAGCATTGATCAGGACCGGGTTACGAGGGCAGGAATAGTCCTCTTTTTTGGTGCACAGCTTCCCCGTCGCCGGCTTCAAGACCTCATAAGAAAATGTACGATAGCTCCGCGTCGCACCGTCCATATTGAACCACTGCCGCGTCGGCAGCAGTGAGACGAGTGAATCAAACTCGACGACAAAAGCCCATTCCTGGCTCGCTTGTTTCATGTTGAAGGTCAACCAGGTCCGGTGATCGTCAATCTTGACCGATTCAATGGATTGCGCATGGACTGCGGTCTCTGCCAGCTCTGTCGGGAAGTTCTTCCCAAGAGAACCGCTTTGCAACGAGATCGGGTCGTACTGACTTCCGGCCATCTGATCTGGTCGTCTGAGGACCAGGAGTTCCCCCGACCTCTCGATACCTTGCCAATACTTTCCGTTGAACAGCAGATCCGCAATAGGATCGGCACGATCCGTTGGCTGCTGAGCGATAATTCTCAGCCGTTCCACGCTTCGAGCGACATGATATTTCACCTTCAATCCAGGCGTCTCTTTGATGATCAGCAGGTCGCCGGATGCGGAGCGGAGTTCGGATCTTGATTCGACGTTTGACAATGCGGACTCGAAGACCAGATCCGCTTCAAATGCGGGAAGCAACGCGCGATTTGCATTCCATGATGACGTGACGGTCTCAATGAACTTTTCTTCAGCAGTCGTAGGTGTTCCGTAACAGAACGCCAACACGATGATCAACGCGCGAGAGATTTGGTGAATGTCGACCCGAATTGCCATGCTGTCGTTCCGAATGGTGCGCGAGAAGTTATGCCGATCTGTTTGCGGCCTGACCCCTACCGATTGTAATGAATTACTTTCGTTCCCTTCCCTTTGTGCCCCGTATGAACGAAGCGAAACTCTTCGCCTTTCAGCATCGCATCAGGAAGGATCTTGTTCGTGAATTTCATCCCTGTCATGAAATCGCCGACTTCGGCATTATTCTGCGGTCTCACGAAGGTCATGCCGTCGGCCCGTTGATCGAGATCGTCTTTTCCCAGCACCATCGATGTCGACTTGGGTGGATTCCACTGCGGGTGGCCGTCGCAGATGACGCAGACCAGGACGTGTTCCAGGTCGCCCCCTTCCGCCTTGAACATCGACTGAGTTTCGCCCGGCTTCACGGTATACGGGCCATTGATTTCGCGAGTCTGGTTTCCGTCGGCACCGGTCCCGGTCCGTGCGGCGATGTACACGGTCACCACGTCATTCGTGTAGTTTTTGAATTCAACACCGGTCGGACCAGTCGCCCATGCCTGGTCGGCAACGGCGACAAGACAAACGAAAGCCGCGGCGAGTCGATGTGTAGCCTTCATTCAGTGGCCCTTGGTCAGCGAGTGTTCAAAACAACGAAGCGGCAGAGAACGGACTGACAGCCGAGCGGCGCTGCCCGATCCTTCTCAGTCATCAGTCAAAAGGATGTGCCACTGCTTGGCCGCTTTGTGTATAGACCGGAGTCAAGGGTAACACGTGTTC
>CBIHQO010000325.1:0-7278 GCA_966211735.1 uncultured Schlesneria sp. | reverse complement strand
ACCCCAGCAAGCTGCATCCTTTTGTCCGCGAAACTAAATTGGCATTTGGTGGTGACCGGAGGCCGTATCAAGGTTTGTACAGCCCAAGCTGGTCCGACGAAGGTGCGCGGCTCGACATCACCGTTTCCAAAGAGATGATTCCCCGATCGTTACTTCTGATGGATGCACTCATCAAAGCATTTGAGAAGCGTGGCCACAAAGTTATTTTCGAAAAAGAGCAGTACCGAAAAGAGATAATTTACCTGATCGAGGAAGAGAAATTCTCCTTCCGACTTCGCGAGAAGCTCAGGATGACTCGTATCCCGGAATCAGAACGAAAGTCGGTTTATGGTGACCGTGTCCAATACGAGGGCAAGGGAATCCTTGAATTACAGTTGCGGCGACGCAAGCAAGGATCGCCCATGATGGCATGGAAGGACCACGTAAAAAGCAGGCTCGAAGACCAACTCAATGCAGTTATGATCGGGATGATTGTCGCCGTTGAAAGCGAACGAGATTCGCGACGGCGGCACGAAGAGTATGAGGCTAAACGTCGAGCCGACGAAATAAGACGCTGGGAACAACAAAGAGAACGGGAAAAAGAAGAAGCCAAGATCAAGGAGTTGCACCAGCGCGTTCACAACTGGGAACAAGCAGCCCGCATTCGGGCTTTCGTTGCAGATGTGTTCGCCACGAACGAACAACGCAATTCCGACGTCGAGAAAGGAAGCGAAATCGCACTGTATTTGGAGTGGGCGCTGAAACATGCCGACGCGATTGATCCGCTTGGCGCGGAACGCAGACCTCCGTCAGTTGAACCCGTCAGCGAAGAATGGGCGAGGCCGGTGCACCCGAGGTAGGATTGGTGGGCCAACTTTTTAACTTAGGTTGGAACTGACTCCTTTGCTGGGATTGCATTCGCATTCCCGATCGCATCCTGCACGACAACCGTCGCAATGTAGGCCACCGCGATCCGCCTCCCAATGTGAGCACCATTGATAAATGACATCGAAGACTCTGATTTGATTTCAAAATGGACACCGCGCCGATGGTGAGTGGGCGATCACACCCTCTTGCGTTATCTTAACGCGGCGATCCTGTAAACGATGTTGGGCAATTCCCTCCAATTGGAGCCTACTTGGGACTGATCGTGGCTGACCCAGCCACATTAAAAATTCGAGACGACGAGCAATCGTCGGTTCTGCTTCCACCAAACGACCAACCTGAGCCCGAAAGGGTTCTTGAAATACAAGAAGCAGTGCTGCCGAGCGCTCCCCCGCAAGGGGGAGTGCTGGCATGCGCTGTTCTTGTACCCCTTGGTCGGGGTGGTGGAGCGGTTGTGTGTCGGCGCTCCCTTTTTTTTTGCGCCTCCATAACTGCTTCTGATGCTGAGCCGCTTTTCTCGCCGCCTTCGCTTAACAGCTTGAGGGCTACGTGATTTGGGCCAGATCATTCGACGGAACCAGCCGGTCTGGTGGAGGTAAGCATGCATTACTTTCTGCGGAAGTTGCTCCGTCCATTACACAACTTGCCGTTCGTTCTGTTGACAGCATCTTTGGTCGTCGGGAGCCATTTTGAATGCAGTGCTGCCGACATCAAGGTTGTACTTGGCAAGCAGGAGACCGTGTTCCCAGACGGCCACGGCGGAATGCACTACTTCCCTGACGAGCCAATAACCGTCGTCAGCACAAAGCCTTGGGTCTGGTTTATGGTTGACACGAACAAGACGGTCCTGATGCAGGGAAGGTCACTCGAAACTTCGGTGCCGGTTCGAGTCGTTCTTGCGCCCGGAAAGGACGGAGACTTCGATGCCAGCTACGCAGGAATCTCCGGCTTCTACGACGACAAAAAGCGTAAGGAAATGATCGCCGTTTACCACGCTGAGAAAATCGTCGGCGATGGCAAGGTCGGCGAGAAGAAGCAAGATTGGGCCATCGGATTGGCCACTTCGAAGGATGGCGCATCGTTCAAAAAATTGGGCCCAGTCATCACATGCGGTACACCGAGGACGGACCCAGAGAAGGCCCACCACGGGGTTGGCGATCCATCACTCTGTCGAGACTCCAGCGGCGAGTGGCTGTATTGCTACTACACTGAATTGTCGAAGGCCGGTGGTATCGGCATGGCTCGTAGTCGTGTCTCGGACGGCGCACGTCCCGGCAAATGGCAGAAGTACTTCAACGGTGAATTCAGCGAGCCAGCGATTGGTGGCAAAGATGTTTCTGTTGTTCCTTCACCACTTCCTCGTTCCGATGTCGCACATCCGAACGTTCAGTACGTTGCATCACTTCAAAAATACGTCATGACACTATTCGTACTCAAGCATGAGGAGTTCGCAAGCACAGACGCACCGAAGTTTAGCGGCATCTATGTCTCGTTGTCTGATGATGGAATCAAATGGGATGTGCCACAACAACTGTTTTCAGCGCATGTCCTGCCTGCTGTTGGACGCGAAGTGGCTCTTCGACCATATCTCCATATCGAGAAATCAACTGTTGATGACCTGTCTGGAACTTTGATTTATGCATACAGCCCAAGCTGGGGCTGGGAGGCACCACACACTCCGCATTTCATGGTGACGCGATCGATCCAGTTGAAGTTCTCCGAACCACGCCATAACGCTGAATCAGCGGTAACCGATCCTCGAAAGGGACGGGATACCATTCAAGGTGAATGGCTCTGTGTCGCCGCTGAAGAATCGGGCAAACCGATCGATGAGGCCGAGGTTCGAAAGATGAAGAGAGTGTTCAAATTTAGCGGTGACACGATGACTATGTCGCGGGCCATCGACGAGCGTGGTTACAACGGCAAGTTCGAAATCGACAAGTCTCCATCATTCTTCAACTGGGTTGGAACTGGTCCATTTGGAGCGACCATTGAGTTCGTCGGGATCTACGAGCTTTCCGGCGACAATTTGAAACTGTGCTTTCGATTTCAGACTCAAGGCAAGGCAACTCGTCCGACCGCGTTCAAGACAGATGACGACAGGCCGAACATCTGTGCTTTCTATTCCTGCAAACGAGTGAAGCAGAAGTAACCTCCGACAAGATATTGCACCAAGCAGACTCAAGGGGTTCGCAGTTGACGAACGAAGAAGGTACAGTTGACCTGTTTAATCTCCGTAACATCGGGTCGCGTCTACAGGCCGTACATTGTACGCTTCTCCAACACTGTTAGCTCAGAAGATATCCAGAAGTGTACCCGGAAATGGATTGTCTGGGATCGCACCAATCTCCCAGCCGTCGAAACGCGGCATCATGGTCTCTTTGATTAGAATCGGGTCCTGCGTGAATTGCCATAGCACCGTAGCCCAGACAGACCAATACCCAGCCGCGGCGATGAGTTGTCTAACTGCCGGATAGAAAACTTCTCTCTTCGCGCCGTCATGGCTTGTGATTCTGCCGACCAGACGTTTTGCTTGTTCGTAAACAGCGGTTCGCTGCTCCACGCGCGTGTCTGCCTGTGTCATTCGTTCGACGAACGGGATGACAAACTCGGCGTCATTCGGAATGTAATAGGCAGTATTCAATTGGAAGCAATCAATTGTCAGTTGGGCGATCTCATCATCACCTTCGACGAAGACGAGAGTGCGGCGATCTTCCGATTCTACGTTGTTATTCCGGCCTAGCCTTGTGACGGTGACATCTCGAAGGACATACCGCAGCCGAGAGGTTGGCCGAAGACTGAATGTCACCTCCTCGTCGGGATAAAGAAGGGGTTGTGGATTAAGAAAACTGTACCGCGACGCCGCCAAACGGCAATTCCAGCAGAGAAGCAGCACGTTGTTCCACTCTGTCGACGGCAGAGTAAAGTATTGTCCATAACCGAAAGGAAGTGTCTGCGAAGCAAGTTTCTTATGCCATACATATGCTTCGTCTGGTAGCACGCGTTCGCAAAACGAACAGTATTCTCCAATAGCGTTCATCAGCAACGCGTCAATAGCGGGTGCACGATCATCAGTTGGTGCAACCGGCTTGGCCAATGGTCGCATGGTAATCCTTTAAGGAAGATTGCTTCTGTTCGTATTCTGAAAAACATGCGCGCTGTCGCGTAGAAAGCGATGTGCCAATGTGTCATTCACGAACAGTGGGAATGGATCGGGGATTTGCGACAGGACGGCCAGCCAAGTTGAGAAGAAGCCGCACAATGTTGCCGTAGTTATGATCGATGGCCAATTGAGGTCAAAGTCGTTTTGAGTGCCGCCTACGTTCACCGACCGCAAGGATGCAAGGGCAGTGAACCATGCAATAGTGCGTCTCATTAGCCTGCGATCATATGTCGTATTCTGTTTGCCATGCGTGTTCAATGCAACCAAATCGATCATCTCCTGCTCGCGAGGCCCATTCGGGCGTAAATGGACAAGGACCAAGAGATTGTTTCCGATAGTCGGAAGGTCTGCGCGCACCTCACGTTTGTCGATCGACTTGGATACAATTCTGCTTTGCGGGTCCAAAGCAACATGCGGAGGTACCACTCGCCATTGAGCGTTATCCCAATACAGGAGTACTGGTCGAAATAGCTGGTATGTCGTCGAATTTTGATCGGGCCATCGGTAATGGAAATTGCGAATTTGGTCTTCGCACTCCTGTTCTTGTTGGATGTCATGACCTAGCCATGTTCGTATCGTAGCACGCTCTGGTAATTTGGTCTTCTTCGTATTGCAGGGTCCACAAGCAAGCAGCAAGTTATCCCATTCGAGCATGAACGTAGGGTAATTAGCTTTGCCAACAACATGCTCAACTTCACACAACCCTTCCAGATGCGACTCGCAGTAAGAACAGTAAGGACCTAAACGATCCGCCAAAGGCACTGCGGCAAGTTTGTATTCATCGGCTAGTTTTGGAAGTAGAACTGAATAAGCGGCGACCCACGCCGCAAAACCCTTGGGACGTATTGCCATCGTCGACGCGATCGCGATTTTCAGCCCCAATTGAAGGCAGTCGCCTACAGTAGGCTTCAACTTCTTCAACACTTTCTTGATCTTGGCCTTATTCGGCTTTTGTAGGCGAGTACAGTCGATAATCGTAGATGGCGAATACGACGCGGGGCGGGCACCTTTGATAACCGGTCTCACGAGCAATTCCTCACGATTGGATTGAATTCGTAGGTAAGTGAAGTCAGGGCGCCAAGTTCGGTGCAACAGCAGGCAAAGAAAAGAGAAAACGTTGTCGCTCTATCATTGGAGTCGCAAGTGTTGATCGCAACAGTGAGGTATGTCATTCCAAACGCATAACGGTCTCTTCATTTCAGTTGATGTCTCGCTGCTTGTGGCACCGAACGTAGTAAGAAAATGCATTGATTGCTGGTCCTTCCGAATTCGACCGTGCGGCATTTAGGTTTTTATGGGTGTGAGGTCGTAGAAGCCATTCGGTCACCCACAGTGAATGAACGCTCATCATCATCGGCGCGCTGTGCTCTGGTTCGGATCGGCAGTCAGCACGTCATTTATAAAACGCCACTTCCCACGAGTCACACAACTGACATTTAATTGAGGTCACCGGTGCTGGTGGCTGCATGATGACTTGTGGCGACAGCGGAAGTTCGTCAGCCAAACGCCGCACTCCCTTGGTGATCTCCTTCTCGCTGTGCGCATTCTTAACTTCCGCGCGGGATGAGCACTCCGCAGTAGCGCTGGACACCAAAAAGTGCGAATAGGAAAACCCGTTTCATGTTGAATCCTTGGGTCGAACCCTGTGTGTGCTGAGAATTTGAAAGCGGCGGTTTTTTCGAGAATCAGCTTTGTAAAAATGCTTCGCGTGAAAGGGCGCTGGATCGGGAGCCATAACAAAAAGAAACGTGACGTACCCGTTGTTAAGGCGTTTGGTGTATCCAAAGTTCAAGGGAACCAATGAGAAGTTTCCGAGTTCGAAAAAATGCAACAGGTCGACGTTTTGGAAGACGTGACTCGACTTGCGCTCAACTGGTGCTAGCTCATGGTTGGCGACGATTCAGTTTCCAGAACTTGATAAATCGTCGGTCTCGACAGTTTCGTTACTCGCGCAATCAAAGCGATCGATTTGCCAGCACCACGCATTTCGAAGATCGCGGTGATCTGATCTTCACTGACCTTCCAGCGCCAGCCCTTCTTTGATCCACCCCACTTCTTTCCTTTCTTTCGAGCAGCAGCCTGCCCAGCCGCCACACGTTCAGCCCTGACCTCGGTCTCGAACTCCGCAACCGACGCAAGGATACGGGCCTGCAAACGGCCAGCAGGCGAGTCCAAAGTGAACCCATCCTTCAAGCTGACGAGATCGACCTTGTACTCACGAAGCTCGTCGAATAATTGGCAGAGACCTTTGGTTGTTCTTCCAAGTCGATCAAGTCGCCAGCAAACAATCCGGTTCAGTTTACCACCACGCATCGCGTCGAGAATCGATGTCATTCCGGGCCGATCCATTGACCTTCCTGTGAACGTATCTCTGAACCATTCGACATTGCAGTCGTTCGCCGCGACCCATCGTTCGAGATCTGGCAACTGGCTGGCATGGGACTGATCCCTGCTGGACACACGAACGTAGATTCCGGTCAACTTGGGCATGGTGATCTCCTTGATGGTTGGTCATGCCGAAGTAGTGGGTATAGGTTCCCTCGACTGGAATGAGACAAGAGTGTCAAGAGTCGTTTAGACGTGACTCCTTACACAGACGCGATTCGCAAACGCCTCGTTTTATTGACGTTCAATCGCATCGTTTCGGACATCATCGACTCTTTACACTTTTGGTTTGGCGAGATTTTCGTGCGCACCAATGGAGTAAGGTCTCGGTGAACGATCACCGAGACCTTGTGTTCCATAACCTCAGTGTGAAGTGAATCCGAAGTAGAATCGTGGTGATGCCTGAAACATCATCGATCCTTTTACGCCATCGGCTCGGCGGCGAACTGCGATGACTGGAGCCATAAAGCCGATCACTTCAAAATCATTCTGGAGTTCTTCGGTGCTCCAGACTTGGCCGTGCTGTGCTTGCAGAGCTTCGCGGCTACCGGGTTGGTGGTTGATCTCGGCAATCATCGTGCGGCGGATATCTTCGGTCGGATCTTGCATGTTTCTTCCCTTCGAGTCTGTAGGTGAGTGACGCGGCGGATTGCCGCAGTCTTCAGCGGTCTAGTGGGTATAGGTGGGACGTGATCAAAGGCCGGTTGGCAAGTGCGCCTGTTTTCCTAAAAGGCACACTTGCCTCTTGGGCGATCAGTATTCTTCAGGCAGCAGGACCGTTGTCGCCGCTCGATGTCCTTCGTCATCAGAAGCCTCTGTGATAATACAGAGTTTGACTCCAGTACGGAGGTGATACGAAGACAAAA
>CBIHQO010000324.1:0-7279 GCA_966211735.1 uncultured Schlesneria sp. | reverse complement strand
CGCTTTCCGGAAACAGCGATCACCATCGATGCAGGGACTGTTCAAGTTCGAGTCCCCCAGCGGTTTCAGCGAAATGTCTCCGAATTCACCGCAGAAATCGGTCAGTTGAAAGTCATGCCTGATTCGCCTGCTCGCGTCGTGATCAACGAGCGTACCGGCACGGTGATCGTCGGTCATCGCGTTCGCATTTCATCCGTGGCCATCGCACACGGCAGTCTGGTGATCAAGCCCAGTAACGCTCCGGCACCGATAGCACCGGGTGGCTTAATGCCGTTGCAAGCCGACCCCAATGGCCTGGCCGAATCTCTCGCCCCACGCGACGGCTCGCGCGACAAGATCGACGACATCCTCGAAGCCTTGCGTCCGCGACCCGCTCCCGCGCAGCAGGGGCCAGCCGCTCTCTTGGAAGTCGAGCAAACGTACACCGTGGCCGAACTGGCCCGAGTCTTAAATGCCCTGGGCGTCTCACCCCGTGACTTGATCGCCATCTTCCAGGCGCTCAAGGAATCGGGGGCCATGCATGCCGAATTGCTTGCCATTTAACCTCTATCGCACGGGTGACAATCATGTCGACAATCGGTTCAGCCATGATCTCCAATTCGATGCCGCTCCCCGAGTCGGCTGGCAGCAGCCACGCGTCGGGACGAGCGAACTTGAATCAATCTGCGACTCAAGTCGCCCAAGACTTTGAGAGCGTCTTCGCATCGATGTTGCTCAAGGAAATGCGCCAATCGCTCGAACCCGGCACGATGTTCGGCGAAGACTCGGGCGATGTCTACGGTGGTCTCTTCGATCGCCACTTCGGAGAACAGCTCACCAAGGGGAACGGGCTGGGGATGAAGAAAATGGTCGAAGAGTCGATCATCAAAATGCAGCGAGCCGGACGACCGGTCACCGGTAACGCTCCCATTGCTCCAGTTGCCGTTCCCGCTGCGAACGCCGTCCCTGCGGCGACGAAACCCGAAGCAGTCGCTCCCACCACAAACTCGACGATGTCGATCTCAGGATGAACGCCATGAACGCGACTCAGATCTCCAATGAACTAGCCGAGCGGATGCAGCGACACCTGACTGACGAAGAGCAGTCGCTGGTCACTGTCCTGGATGCGGTCCGCGCTGTGCATGATTCACTGCGGAACCTGGATGGCAATGCCCTTGCCGACGCGTTGGATAGCGAAGCCGCTGCCCTTCGTAAAGCGGAAGTCCTGCAGGCCCGACGACAGCAGATTCGCGTGGAAGCCGCCGGCGCGTTAGGAGTGCCACCACAAGATGTGACGCTCAGCGTATTCGCCGAGAAGACGACCGGCCTGCTACAGACAACAGTCGTCGAATCTCGACAGAAACTCGCGCAGATGTCGACCGAGATGGAGAGATTGAACCGCCAGAACTCGGCCATGCTCCAGCAGTCGCTCTCGCTCATTCGCGGCATCGTGGGCCGACTGACGGGAACCGCGCCGGGTGAAACATACGGTGCGGGCGGCACCAGAGAAGACACACACGTTGGTTCGCTGATGCAATGGGGTGGCTAAATGACGGTGTGCGACAATGGCCGATTGCATTTGATTTGGGTGCCACGGTGTTGGAGTCCTCGACAAAGCCGTGTGTTCTCTCCTCCCTCAACAGATTGCACGCGTTGATGTCGTCGGACACTCGATTGAATCGGATGAAATGAGTCCTTGATGAGGGGTGCGAGGCAATGCGTCGCACGGCTGCGGGCTGAACTATGCTGGAATTTTCCATTGGTCTTTCGGCGCTCCAGGCGGCGCAACGCGCCATGGAAGTCACCGGAAACAACGTCGCCAACGCGAGCACGCCGGGCTATCACCGCCAGGTGGTCAAGCTCGCTGCGCAGGCTCCCATGGAGTTGGACGGCCAGTCGTACGGTCGCGGTGTCGAAGTTGCCGATGTCCAGCGCACGATCAATACGCAACTCGAAGCGGCGATCACCACTCAGACCACACAAAGCGGATACGTCGATACCAAGCTGACCTCGATGAATCAGATTCAGGCGATGATCCCGACCGATGCCTCGTCGATCGCCAATGAACTGAGCAGCGTCTTCAAAGATTTGCAGCAGGCCTCATCGCAACTCGGCAACCCCGCATCGCGCCAGACTGTGGTGACACAGGCTCAGTCGCTCGCGACTCAATTCAATTCGCTGTCCGCGAACATGGATCAGATGCGCACCGGCATGGATAGCTCGATCGCTTCATCTGTGAATTCGATCAACTCGATGTTGACGCAGATCGCAGGCCTCAACACGCAGATCGCGCGAGCAGTCGATCAGGGGGTCAGCCCGAACGATCTGCTCGACACTCGCGATCAACTGGTCAACAACGTCGCTCAACAGATGCCGTTGGAAATTCAACAGGGCCAGCAACAGCAGATTACGATTCTTCGTTCTGGAGCCCCTCTGGTCATCGCTGGTAATGCTCAAAAGTTGCAGTATGGCTTAAACAAAAAGGACCAGATGCAGGTCAGCATCGCCGGTGCGACGACGCCTCTGACGATCGATAGCGGGTCGCTGGGAGCGTTGCTCGACGCCCGTAACAATCAGCTCACCGATTTCCGACAGCGATTGGATGATCTCGCCCAATCGGTCTCACAGGCCTTCGATGCGATTCAAAGCACCGGCGTGGGATTGGCCGGCGGCTTTTCACAGATGACATCGCAGCGGCCAGTGTCTAAGTCAGACGCCATGCTCAACGCTGCGGGCCTGGCGTTCCCTCCGACAGCAGGTTCAGTCTTCATCGGTGTCACCAACACGGCAACTGGTCAACGCACGATGGCCGAAGTCCATATCGACCCGGCGAATCAGAGCTTGAAAGATGTGGCCGCCGCGATCGGAATATCCAATCCCAACATCCAGGCTTTCGTCAACGATCAGGCGGGAACGGTGTCGTTGTACGCCAACCCAGGCTACAAGTTCGATTTCGCCGGTGGAGTCGATGCGACCCCGACCACATCGTTCTCGGCCGGGACAACGGTCACCGCAACGACGGGCGGCGTTCCCTCTGACCCGTCCAACAACACGTATACCTTTACGTTCCTCTCCAGTGGAACAGTCGGAGTGACCGCCGGCCTGCAGGCTCGTGTCACCGATCAAAACGGCAATGTGATAGGAACAGTCAACGTCGGCCAGGGCTACGAAGCAGGCCAACCCACCGCAGCGACCAGCGGTGTCACCATGACACTGAGTGCAGGTGACGTCACGGCGGGAGATTCTCTCTCGACACGCGCCGTGGGCGACCCCGACTCGGCCGGAGTCCTGACGGCCCTCGGCCTGAACACCTTCTTCACCGGGAACGACGCCTCCACGATCCAGGTCAACAGTCAACTGGTTGGCAACCCGGATCTGCTGGCGACTTCGCGAACGGGCCAGGCGGGCGATACCACCAACTTGCAGCGATTCGTCTCGTTGCAGGACGGACAGCTCATGGGCAACGGGACGCTGACGTTCACGAAGTTTTTCAACAACATGGTCTCCGATGTCGGATCGCAAGTCAGTTCGCTCACGCAGCAGAGCAGCACGAATCAGGTGCTGATGACTCGTCTATCGGACCAGCAGGCGAGTGTCTCGGGGGTCGATATGAACGAAGAAATGATGCAGGTCATCAAGTATCAGCAGCTGTTCCAGTCGGGTGCTAAATTCATCAGTGCCGTCAACGAAATGTACCAGCAATTGTTTCAGTCGCTCTAGAAATGTTTCACCGTCGGGTGCCACGGTCTTGGAGGCTTTGGCAAGGCCGTGTGATTTAGCATTGATCAGGTAAGTCTATTCGCGTCACGATGACGCAACATCTCGACACGGCGGTCTATCATGCGGGTGACATCAGAATTTCAGTATCAGCAGGCACTGCAGACTATTCAGTCGAACTATTCGAAAATTACCACGCTGCAGAACCAGATCTCATCGGGAAAACGAGTCGTACAGGCCTCCGACGATCCGAACGCGATGTCGCAGATCATGGCGAACACTGTCCAGGACTCGCGCCTCACTGGCGACCTGACGATGATCCAGGACACGACCAATAAGCTGCAGACCGGCGTCGATACTCTGACTCAGGTGCAGGATCTGTTGTCCAACGTGAAGACCCTGGCGCTGCAGGCCAACAACGTCACCACCAGCGACCAAACTAAC
Organism: uncultured Schlesneria sp.; assembly: GCA_966211735.1. GTDB lineage: Bacteria > Planctomycetota > Planctomycetia > Planctomycetales > Planctomycetaceae > Schlesneria. The sequence goes on along the minus strand of CBIHQO010000324.1, from coordinate 3,139 downwards.
AGAACGATCGCCCTGCAGATCAACACCGCGATCGATCAGTTGATGAAGCTGTCCAATCAGACTCTTCCGGATGGATCCTACCTGTTCGGCGGGACAGCCAGCACCACGGCTCCGTTCTCCGTCTCAGGCACAGACAGCAGTGGCCAGCCAACCGGCGTGACGTACAACGGCACGCAGCAGAATTCCGAGGTGATCGTCACTCAAACAGTCACGTCGACGACACTGTTGTCAGGCAAAGATGTCTTCCAATCCCGATCACGCGCTGCCACCGGTTACGTCGGTGCGACTGGAGCCGCGGCCGGGACCGGCACCGACAGCGCGATCGGCGAAGGCTCCCTGGTGATCAAGCATCTCCAGACGACATTCGCCGGTACCTCCGGAGTCACCGCCGGAACGTCCTCGGGCGCTGGCGACACTGTCCTCGGCCCTGCGGGTGCGAATTCGCTCGCCGTCAATGATACCAGCGGGACGGGAGCTTCCGGCACCGTCTCACTGAACGGCGGACCCGCCATCGCGTTTACAAACGCGAACAGCGATCTGAAGGTCACCGGCCCGAGCGGCGAAGTCGTCTATCTGAACACCACCTCGATCTCGCCCGGCTTCAATGGCAGCGTCTCCATGACCGCGACCGGCTCGATGTCCGTCGATGGAGGCACTACCTCGGTCTCCATTGATTTCAGTGGGAACCAGGTGGTCAAAAACGGCACGACCGGCGCGATCACCAACGTGAACAGCACCAACATCCGCCAGGCCGGTACCGAGCAACTTCACTACACCGGCACATCCGATGTCTTCCAGACATTGATCGCCCTGCGAGACACCGTTGCCAACAAGCAGGGGTTGTCGGCCACAGATCGCGCCGCGGTCCTGCAGCAACAACTTGGCGAAGTCGATCGCTCTCTCAATAGCGTCGGCAACACCATCGGCAGCCAGTCCGTCCAGGCGCAGTCACTCAGCACCCTCAAAGACCAGCTCACGACCCTGCAGCTCAACCTGCGCGAAGGGACCGATAACATCCAATCGACCGACGCCGCCTCCGCCATCGTCGACCTGCAGAAGCAGATGAACCTCTACCAGGCCAGCCTGCAGATCGCCGTCCAGATCAACTCGATGACGCTGCTCAACTTCCTGAAGTAACAGGTCTCGTTCGCGCGTTCTTTCGTCGGTCATGCTTCAGCAGATCTCTTCATTGGTGTGCGGGCGCACGATCAAGGCGTGCTCTCTTCCTGAGTAGGGGACGTAAGTCCTCTGGCCGCTTCATTGGGCGTAAGCCACTCTCATGACACCGAACTTGACCGACATTCACCCACCACCACCTTTCTAACAAAATGCAAAGTTTGCGCTTGACGTGCAGGGTGTTTTCTACCGATAATAAATCCACGCGCAGGTCAGTAATAATTAGGTGCTGCCCTGAAGCGATCGAATTTGTCGTTGCAGTGCTGACTGGTATTCCGGAGGCGACTGCGGAGAGCCCATGGAGGTCTCTGACATGTCTTCCCGACAGTTCGCGCAGGTTGAGGATCGAGCAGATGCCTTGTTGGCGGATGCTGCAGACGTTTCCCGGCCGCGCCTCATGCACCAATGCTCCTGTTGTCTTCAGGCCAGTCGTTCCCCTCTCGGCCTGACGCAGCGCTGTTGTTGTTGATGCCCGATCAATTCACAGCAATCAGATGATCTGCGGCGAACTGGCCTGCGGACCATCGCGCCCCGTCGTTGTTGTACGGCGCTCACTGATCCGCCGTGCCTTAAACCGTACTTGCTGAACTCTATGCCGGACGGATCTCCACGGTTGGCGCATCGTCGCGCACCGTCAATTCACTGGCACGAACTTTCGTTTCCATTTCATGTCCCCCTGCTCAATGTCTCAGGAGAAAACAATGCCTCACAACGTCCGAAGGATCGGTTCGAGTCGCGGGTTCACGCTGATCGAATTACTGGTCGTCATCGCCATTATCGCTGTCCTGATCGCCTTGCTGTTACCCGCCGTACAACAAGCGCGAGAAGCGGCTCGACGTTCTCAATGCTCAAACAATTTGAAGCAGATCGGTTTGGCCCTCCACAACTACCACGACACTTACAACACACTCCCGCCCGGAAACGTTCACAAGTGGGGCAATCAGAACTCGGCGGCGTTGGCCGCCTGGGGCTGGCACTCCTTGATTCTCCCGCAACTGGAACAGGGGACTCTGTTCAATGCGATGGGAGTCAACCAGAACGACTTGGATACCGTGCTGCGCGATCCGCTGGTGCAGAACCTTCCCAAGACCAACATCAATGTCTATCGATGCCCTTCCGATACGGCTCCCGCTTTGAACTCCAAACGCGAGTACGACAACCCCTACTCGGCAGCCTTCGGTGGTCAGCCCGTTCATCTGGGAACGGCCAACTACATCGCCGTCAGCGGCACCCGCTGGTCAACTCCCGAAGACTGGATCGTGAACCGAATCGATCCTCACGGAACCTTCTGGGGCGATAGCAGGATCAACTTCGCAGCAGTCTCGGACGGCCTGTCGAACACGTTCGTCGTTGGCGAACGCAACTGGAAATTCGGCTGGGCAGCGAACTGGCCCGGTCAACGAAACTACACCGGCACCGGGATCTGGGGATCGCGACAAAACCTGGCGATCCTCGACATCAAGATCAACGACCCGTTGCTGCAACCCAATGGAAACCCCGCCAACAGCCGCTCGTTCAGCAGCGAACATGTCGGCGGAGCCCAGTTCCTGTTCGGGGATGGCCGCGTGAAATTCCTCAGCGAAAACATCGATTTCAACGCCGCCAGTTACAACGCCACCCCCGCTCCCGCAACCCTGGGAGTCTTCCAGCGACTAGGCCGACGCGACGACGCCCTGCCTGTCTCGGACTACTAACTGACGGAGCCGTGTTTTCTCGTGGGATGGGCTTCCAGCTCGTCGCTTTGGTTTTGGCCCACGATTGACGTTATGCCCTCGCGGCTTATCGCGTGCTGCGAAGAATGACGGGTTGGGAAACCCGTTCTACGAGAGATCCCAGACTTTGACTGACTCAAACGAACGACATCACCGCCTCTTGCATGAAAGCACACGAAGCATGCCCAGATCAACGTTCCGTCCGCGTTCCAAGATCCCTCTCGTCGACCGCCTGCGATGGTCAGGCGCCT
>CBIHQO010000323.1:0-7280 GCA_966211735.1 uncultured Schlesneria sp. | reverse complement strand
TCATTACTAGGAAACTGGGCAGGATTGAGGGTTCAATTAAATCGGCGGTTCCAATCTGAAGTCAGCATAACATGTCTGTTTGCAGCGGGATGTTTCGTCAATGATCATTGCAAGATGCCCGGTATGCTCGCGCGAGATCAAAGCCCCGGAGTCATTCGTTGGCAAGAAGGTGCGATGCAAATCCGAAGGGTGTGGTGAGGTGTTCATTGTCACTGCGGCACCGGCCTCGCTTGAAATTTTGCCGCAACCGCCCGTCGAGTTAACGATTCCCGAAGCCCCGGCGTTCATGGCTCTTGGCTTTTCCGGAGAACAGGGAGCAAATGCAGCAGAGGTAACAATCCCAACTGCCGCGGATGTTCGTTACCCCAACCTGCAGAAATATCTGCGCTGGGGCAGGATCGTCGCAATGACTCAACTGGGGGTGGCCGTGACCATTTCATGCGCGATCCTGCTGCTCTCATTCATCTATCCCTTTTCCCAGAAATACAGCTTCCAGGGGGGCATGCTTGTAATCCTGATAGGAGCCGCAGTCAGCGCTCTGACCGGACTCGCAGGCTACCTTATATTTGTCTTCTGTATGGCCGGAATTGAATTTGTACATGTGATACTCGATATTGAATCAAACACGCGTACCCCTCAATACCACAACCCAGAAGGATGATGCGATATCGCCGGACATCGCCGATGCACTTCCTGGCTGTGGCGTTCGCTGTCGACTGCAGTAGAGGATCGGTCGGCGTCCGAATCGAACTGTGATGGAATTGGCAGGGCTCACCCCGTAGGGAGTGGCGAAGGCAGATCAGGTTCAGGTGGCGAAGGGGATTCCGCTGGAGGGGAAACTCGGACAAAAGCGAATAACTCGATCGGATTTTCATGATTTCTTCTTCGTCAAATTCTCCCGCACTCCTTACTCGCGTCACTTGTCCGCAGTGCTTCAGCAAGTTTCTGCCCGAAGATATCCTGTGGATCAGCGAGCATCAGGATTTGTCGATTTTGGATAACCGTGTCCCACAAGGACAACTGCGGTTTTTGCCGAGCCGATTCACCCCTCAGGCTGAAGCATTGGATCCTCGCGGCATGCGGTGCCATCGACTGGCGTGTCCAATGTGTCACCTCGAGATTCCCCGCCCGCTGCTGGAAATGGAGCCCTACTTCCTTTCCGTGCTGGGCAGCCCTGGCAGTGGCAAAAGCTATTTCCTGGCCGCAATGACTCGGCAGCTTAGGCGGCTCTTGCCCATCAAGTTTGCGACAGCGTTTGCTGATGCCGATGCGACGATCAACTTGCGGCTAAAGAAATTCGAATCCGACTTGTTTGCCAACCGCAACCCGGATCAGCTTCAGGAACTGCGTGAACTCATCGGCAAGACGCAACTGGAAGGCGATGGATATTCGGCGGTGAATTTTGGTACCCAATCGGTTAACTACGCGTTGCCGTTCGTCTTTACCCTGCGCTTAGGCGACCAACATCCTCACTTGGAGCGCCGGGGTGTCGGGCGGACAATCTGTCTGTTTGACAATGCGGGTGAACACTTTTTGCCGGGGATGGATTCGTCCAAGGCCCCTGTCACGAGGCATTTGGCCGAATCCAGGATGCTGTTCTATGTATTTGATCCACTGCAGGACAGTCGCTTTCGCAGACTCGACAAATCCCTGGAAGCAGGCACCGTCGACAAATCTCATCTGGGTTCGCAGGAAGGAGTGTTTGGAGAGGCCGCGACTCGAATTCGACGATATGCCGGTCTCTCGACAACTCAAAAGTATCCCAAGCCCGTTGCGGTCGTGGTGACCAAATGCGATCGCTGGATGCACCTTATCTACAGTTCGATTCAGGATCGAAGTCCGATCGTCCCCTGGACGATGACAGATTCCGATGGCGTGGCTCATCAAACTCACGCCGTGGATGTCGGCCTGGTTGATTACATTTCCAATGGGATCCGCGAGCTGCTGATTTCCACTTGTGCAGAAGTGGTCGGCGCTGTCGAAAGCTTCTCCGATTCCGTCCGCTACATCCCCGTCAGCGCCACAGGCTGGAACACGGATGTCGACGCGAGGACTGGTCAGGCGGTGATGCGCCCCGGAGAGGCAGAACCGTTCTGGGCAGAAGTTCCGTTCCTCTACGCGTTGGCCAGCAGTTCACTGGGGCTCGTCCCCAAGATCCGAAACGTCTATGAGGAATAACAGCAACTTCATCGGTGAAGGATTGTAGGACGCAGTACAGCTGGCACAGTGCTCAGCGACGGTGCATGACCATTAGGGATGCAAGATGAGTTTCGAAATCCTCTACACTTCCGCTCCCTCAGGATTGCGTCCTGGCAGCAGTGGATATTGCACCGTTGTGAGCAGTCGCGGAATTCCAGCTTCGACTGTGGAATTGTTGGAGTCGTTGAGTGGGTATCGGCATCTGTTTCCGCTTGGACATCCACAAGCGCGGCTGAATCCAGTGAATTTCGGCCACTATGTCATGCGAATCAACGGCCGTCGGGAACACGTGTTATCGCGCGTCTCGGACTTCAAGTTGGACTATACGGGGCGATCAAACAAACTGGCACACCACGTCGTGGTGGATGAGATCGCTGCAGTTCCTGCGGGCCCTGCCTGGTTGTTGAAGCATCCCGGTTGGATTCGCGACAACTGGAACGGGGAAGTGGGACTCTCTAGCGGTAATGGGATACCCGCGCCTGAGGTCCGCGCGGCGGCGCCATGCACGGCCTGGGCGCGGGTCATTGGTGACGCCGGATGGGCGGGTGTCGTGGCAGAATCGTTCCTGGCCGACCCGAATCGAAAGGTCTTCCTGATCTATCAGCCTGGAACTGATGTGCTGACCCTGTTCGATGAAGCCCTCGCATTGTTACCCGAATCCAAGCGATGGGACGTGACCTTTGCGACGTTTGGAGCGGCGCTGCCAGCGACAGTCGAATGCTTGTGGAACGGAGTTGTGGCGGGATCGACAGAGGTCGATCAAAGCCGCAAATTCATCAACGCGCTGCGAATTGATTTGACGGCGGAGAACACGAAAGCTCAGGGCGGCGCGCTGGTGACTGTCGCCCGCACAGGGATCACATCAGCACCGCAATTGTCAGTGAGTCGATCGGCGTCACCTCCGAAATTGCCGAAAAATACAGTCGATCGGGAGACGTCAGAGGATGTCCCTGAATCCAGAATCACTCTGAACAGACCGGCCGGTGCGCGCGATCGAAAGATCCCACCGTCGCTGCCCTCCGCCCGCGCCAGATCAGCCGCTCAGACCGATGCCGGCGTGATGCGGTACATCACCGGCGCCATTGTCGGCGGTGCTGTCATCGCGATGATCGTGGCAGTACTTCTCATGTTGCCGAAACCTGCTGACACGGACCACCACTTGGCCGATTTGAACTCCACGGAAGATCAAACCCCAATCATCGGAGCTCAAGGAACCTCGCCTCCCGCATCTGTGCCGATAACAGAGCATGCTTCCCGTCAAGCGCCGACAATGCCGACGACACCCGATTCTGCGAATGAAGCTCCCGACAAGGCGGGTCCACCGCCGGCAACCGTTCAGACTTCTGGCGATCCGCCCGCGAATATTCACCCCCCCGATCCTAGACCTGCGGGACATGAAAAGAAGCCCGAAGACGCGAAAATCGTCAAGACCAAGGTTCCCAATACGCCATTGGCCATCTGCACGAAGCAACGCGTCAAGATCGAGAATGGAGATCAATGGCGGACGAGTTTTATATTCCCGGCCAAATTGAAGAGCGAAGCGAAAGGCATTCGACTTCTGGTACCAGTCGACACCAACGACAAGGTTGTTGCCAACTTTGCCAGCGCCACCGCCAAAGTGGAAACAGAACCAGAGAACGAGAATTCAGTGGTGATGGAAATCAAGAAAGAAGGGAAACAGTGGGACGGTAATCACGCCTTCAAAGTATCGATCCCGACTGCCAGGGATTCGGCGGACAACCGCGAATCGGTTGATCTTCAAGCGGAATCCGAAATTGTCATGACGGGTCCGAAGCTCGATAAGGTGCTCGCTCTCGTATTTTCTGGTTGCATAGTCGAGAGTGAACGCCCCAGTCTAGTGCTGTTTCGCGCGCCGCCGCTCCAATGGCCAGGCCCGCTTCCATTGCATAAAGCAGGGAAAGTCACCCAGTCAGACGGGAAGGCCGAAGTGTACGAAACTCCCCTGCTTGGCAGCCCAGACGGCCATCGGAACAAAGATGAGCGGGACAATGCAGATTATCTGAAGAATGATCTTTTGAAGTTCCTCATGGAATGTCCCAACCTGTTGGCTATTCACGATCTCGTCGTCACGATCCCCGGCAGCGGAGACATTCCGTGGGGAGGTACGCGAAATGAAAAAGGTGAACCCTTAATGATTCTTCCCGATGACGGATTGGGGAGCAATATCACATTGACGTTCTCGGTGACTACGAAATCCGAACCAAAGTCGGATGGATCTCCCAAGCTTCGGGTGATGCTCTCGCCGACCAGGGAAGACCTTAAAGTCTCGGTCACCAAGTCCTTGGAAATGTGTCACAAAGAATGGGGTACCCTATTTGGCCCGGCTATTGTTGCTGACAAAAGGCTGGCGAACTCCAAGACCGAAGAGTCACTGGATGAACTTGATCGCGCGATCTTGCCAAAGGCAAACGACTCGCTATCGCGAGTGCAGATGCAAGCCAAGAACTTGATTGACGAGAAAAGAAAACTAATGCGTCAGTCCAGGAGAATTGAACAATTCTATGAACAGGGACTGGCGGAGATGCAGATCATCTCTGCCAGAGTTGGCCATTCGCTCACGGAACTGGAGCACCCTGAACATCGTCGATTCCAAGTGGATTTGGTTGTGATCGGGACCGCTTCGACGGAAATTGATTACCTCGGCTGGAATGCCGCCGGGAAAGCAAAGAAATAATCAGGGCCATTCTCCATGTTCCATCTGCAATCCATCATCGACCGAATCAGAATCGTCCTTGCTCGCGAGCGATACGAAGAGTCTCCCGAGATTAAGGAGTTAGCCAGCGATTTCAGCGACCAGACTCGCCAGCTCAACGAGCGTCTGAGGCGTTGCGGTGAGTATCTGCGGCAAGGATTGCGATCGGAAGCGATTCATGATGCTGAAACGGAACCGCGGCTCTTGGATTGTGTCTCGGTCCTGGAAAGTTTTTCCGACGAAGAGCGAAACGCCTGGAATGATGTGTGTGAGTTCCTGGACATGTCGGTCGGGGAATCACTACTGCGCGATGTCGCCATCATGGTGGATGAGGCCTACGCGGAGCAGGCGCCGCTGGAAAACCTGCTGCGCCAGCACCGAAAACTGGCATTGCAACGGGCTCCGCTGTCGATCCGTCTGCGATTGTTGCGCAAGCTCGCGCAGGCAGACTCCAATGCCGAACATTGGACCGAGGATCTCGCTCGTTTTGAAGAAGTTCGACAAGAACAGATCGCGCAGGAGGCCAGATCACAGAGGAAGGTGATGTCGGTTAATGCATTGGACGAATTGCTGACTGAGGTCAATTCCAAGGAATGGATCGTTCCACCTCCTCCAAAAATCGTGTCGACAATTCGCACGATGCGGCGTGAGGCCGTCCGAAACGCTGCACGCCAAAAACTGGAGGAGATCGAGCGTGAATTACATCAGGCCCACTCGGACATGGACTACCAGAAGGGTCGCGTCGCATTCGAACAGTGGCAGAAGGCGTTTCCCGTTGCCGAACTACCGGCTGACGATCCACTGATCACTCGGACCCTGGCGGCTCTGGCATGGTGTGAACAGGAACGGAGGCTCGAATCCGGCGAGACCGCCTGGCAGGACCACATGCATGCGGTCGAACTGGCACTTGATAGTCCTGGTACCGACCAGCAAAAGCTGGCGCGCCTGGTCGAACAGACGGGCCGACTGGGACGCGCGCTACCCGATCCACTAGACACACGCCTGAAGGACAGATTACGCGGATTGCACGTACAGCGAAGCCGTCGGCGAATCTTGATCGGAGTCACCGCTGGCACAGGCGCCATCGCGATCGTAGCGCTCGTCGTCATGATCATCCAATGGTCCAACGAAGTCTCTCAGCGGCACGAGATCACCAAACGCATCTACCAGATGACCGAGCGAGGAGAGATCGAACAGGCCACTGAACTGGCCAGGCAGTTTGATGCCCGTTGGCAGCACGTGCCCGAATGGCTCGACGCTAAGTCCAGTATCGTGACCGCCCAGAAAGCTTCGGCGGATCGCGAACGGCGGTATGAGGCCTTGATGTCGCAGGTCGAGGCGGTTTCCGATACGGATGAGAAGGGCTTTGAGCGATTGGTGCGAGAGGCAGAAGTCCACGTCAACACGCCGCCAGTCAGCGATGACTTGAAACAGCGATTCGACCAGCGCTGGCGAATGCTGACTGCCGAACGTCAGAAAAGAAAGAATAAGCTTGAAGAAAGCCTGACAAGCCGGATCGCCGTTCAAGAATCAGAAATCAATTCGCTGGAAACGAAGTTCCTGGAGATGGAGTTGGCGGAATTCACGGCGACACGCGACCGCATTCTCGGAGCCTTGAATGTGTTGGCCGACGCTCCCGGTCTATCCACGAACCTTGCAGACTCGATTAAGTTGCATCGATCCCGGTTGGACGACATCGATCGAAAGAACTCCAAGGCGATTCGTCGCAAGCAGTTGTTTGCAGAACTGAGTAAGCATTCCAGAGTCCCTCACAATTCACCAGCGGCGGCGGTTGACGGCTACATCACCTCGTTGACCAAAGCAGCAGAGACGCTGATCAAGTCGGACACGCTTATCGAAGAATTGCAGATGTCTTCGCAGGAAGCACCGGCCTGGAAGGCCATCTATGCCGTGCAACAGGGGCTACCTTCCGATCCGGCATTGATGTTCCCCGTTGATTCGCAAAAGCTCGCCTTGCGCAAGAAGGAGATCGCTGGTCTGATCGAACAACACAAAATGTGTCCGTTGCAGGACGTGCTGAAGATGTATTCCGCGCTGCTGAAAACGCTGGAAGAACGTCAACACGCCGTGGAGACGTTTCGCAAGTACTTGGCCACCGAAGAAATGAACGGCCTGTTTGTCGTCTACACGACCACAACGCCACGACCTTATTACCTGAACGAGTCCGCGGAATTGAAATCGGGTAGCTTCTTTCGATGGTGCCGGCGTAACGAGAGCAGCCAAGTCAGACTCTCCTTTTCCAAGCTGAAAAATTCAAAGCCAGAAGACGCCCCCCAGAAACAGCTGGCAGAGAAACTTAGAGCCATTCTGAAAGAAATCGCATATGACAATTGGAGCGATATCTGTC
>CBIHQO010000322.1:0-7337 GCA_966211735.1 uncultured Schlesneria sp. | reverse complement strand
AGCAGCGGACGCAGCACGGCGCCATCGAAGTGGGCATCGCCATCTCGGCGGTGGGGGAGAAATCTGTAGGACAAAGAATCCGCCGGATCATATCCATGACGTGGTCCACCTTCAGTGTGATGAATCAAGGTCAGTTTTCGAGAGGGGCCGGAATTTCGTCATCCGTATCTTCTAACTGCACACCTGTTTCCAGTTGGACATCGCCTTCATTGATCGTCTCTACGATGGCCATGGCAGCCACTTCGTCCGTACGCTGAACATACACTTCGATAGGAGCGATCGAAATTCCCTGAAACGGATTCGAAGTGTCTCCGGTCACAGCGCGGATACCTTCTGATTCCAGCAGCGTACGAACCAACTCGGCCTTCGTGGCGTTCGTCGCGTTGTACACACAGACAAGGTCTTGAGGATCGCTCATGTGGTGCTCTTTCAAAAGGTGACGTGTTAAAGGCTACCCGATATTCTAACGCCGAACGTCCGCCAACCATAATCCCGGTTGGCTTTAACGATGGTCAGAGGTCAAAGCCCAGTCTTTCGACCATCGTTCTGACGGAGCAGCCAACGTGCCGTAACAACAAATTCCAACATTTGATCCCACGCATCAGGGATAATGCGCATTGCTGTGACAACAGTTCTGCCGCCTGAGCGAGAAATGACCACTTTGATGCCCTGACGCGAATCCCGCTTCACCTTCAGCAGAATTCGATTGATATCAGACGGCGCTCAGGCCGGCGCTTTCGGGACGAGAAACGGATGCCCCTTGGGATGGACCGTTAAAACTGGACAAGTGGACAATCGGACCAATTTCTCTGCCACGCTACCCATCAGCAGATGCGCTAAACCGGTATGCCCGTGAGTCCCCACAACGATCAAATCGACTTCGTGGTCATTCGCGTATTTCATGATCTCTTCGATTGGAAATCCGACGACGACCTGTCGCGTTGCTGCGACCGAGCCAAGCTCCTTCTGCAGTTGCTGTTCGGCCGCCTCCAGTTGAGCCTTCATTCCTCCTTCTGGCAACGTCCAGGCGGTATACGAATCTGTGGCAGGCAAGATGATTTCCGGCACGACGTGCAGTGCGTGTAGGTCCGCGGAGAACCTCTCTGCCATCGTGATGGCGTATTGCTGAGCCCCTCGCGCCGGCTCACTGAAGTCGGTAGCGAATAGAACTCGACGAATTGTGACGCTCATGATGAAGCTCTCTTTCTTCGAATGGAGAAGCGACGCTCATAATTCTAGTCGCGCAAATCTCATGGAAAATGCACTGCTGCCAAATCGTGATTGAAAAGCGATCATCTTGGTGATTTACGGAATCACATAACCGACGCCCCGCAACATTGAGGTAAGTGCCATCAGCGGCAATCCGATGATCGCCGTGTAATCGGCGGTTTCGATTCGTTCGAACAGCGAGATTCCGCGAGATTCCAGCTTGTACGACCCCGCACAATCCAACGGTTGATCGGCCTCGACGTAGCGCCTGATGGCGGACAGTTCGAGCGTGCGCATTGTCAGCGTTGTGATATCGACGTGCGTGTTCAGGCGGCCTTCGTCCCAGACGGCAACGGCGGTCGCCAGACGGTGGGATCGTCCGGACAATTCGATCAACTGGTCAATCGCAGCCTCAATTGTTGTCGGCTTGCCAAGGATCGTGCCGTCGAGATCGACCACCTGGTCGCCACCGATGATCGTGTCGAGCGGATATTGTGAAATCAGGCTGTTGACCTTTTCCGTGGCCAGCAGCCGCGCCAACCCCGCGGCCCCCAATGATCGCTGGGTAGGGAACGCATCTTCATCGCACTTCGGCGAAGCCTGTGAAAACGGCAGGCCGAGTCGATCGAGCAGAACCTTGCGGTACGGCGAGGTACTGGCGAGAACTAGACCCATTGATCCCGCTCCTGCTGAGATGGAGAAAATTCATCATTCACCGTGGGACTCATCGCAAGTTGCGGCAACCTGTCACGACGTTGCCGCGCGTCCGATCCCACTCCCAAATCGCAGTCATCCAGTCCCGGCGGAACTGCAAATCCGAAAATTACATGCATCAGGAATTAAATCTCAAAAAGAAGGCAGGAAGTGAGATGCTACAAACCAGCTTCTCAGGAACACCAGGTGCCATCAATCACGTCCGAGAACATTACAGTAAGTCACTTCCCACCACCCCCGCAATGGCTCGACTGGGGTTCGATGGCATGCTTGGCGGGAATAATCATTCGCCGGGGAAAGACTGTCTCCTAATCCATTGACACACAAATCGCCTGCTTGCCAAAGAAGTCTGGCGGAAAACGGCGACGATGCCGCCTCCAAAGTGAACTTCCAACCGCAACCTCTTGTCTTGGCAGAAGATGCTCCGATCGTATCGATCGAAGCCGTTGCAGCGACCGCGGCCAGCAAAAGAACGAGATTCGATTCGATTCGTCCCGCGGGCTTGTTACAATTTCCCTCCACCGTGTCTAGCGTTTTTAACACTTGGATTTTGACATGACCGATCGGCGCAATCTGTTTAACAAGGTTTGGGATCTTCACACTGTCCGCACATTGGGATCGGGGCAGACGCAACTGTTTATTGGGCTGCACCTGATTCACGAAGTGACCAGCCCGCAGGCGTTTTCGATCCTGCGAGACCGCAATCTGACAGTGCTGTTTCCCGAGCGAACTTTAGCAACTGTCGACCATATCGTTCCGACAGACGTTCAATTGCGGCCATTCGCGGACGAACTGGCTGAGCAAATGATGTCGGCCGTAGAAAAGAACTGCCGCGACTTCGGCGTTCGCTTGTTTGACCTGAAAGACAGTCGCCAGGGGGTCGTTCATATCGTTGGCCCAGAGCAAGGACTGACGCAACCCGGGATGACGATTGCCTGCGGCGACAGTCACACCAGTACGCACGGCGCATTCGGATCGATCGCATTTGGAATCGGCACCAGCCAGGTGGCCGACGTCCTGGCGACGCAGACATTGGCGTTGAGTCGTCCGAAAGTCCGGCGGATTGAAGTGACTGGCAAGCTGCGTCCCGGCGTGTTCGCCAAGGATGTCATCCTGCACATCATTCGCAAACTCGGCGTTCAAGGTGGCGTGGGCTATGCCTACGAATACGCAGGGGAAGTCTTCGACCGCATGTCCATGGAAGAACGGATGACGGTCTGCAACATGAGCATCGAAGGGGGAGCTCGTTGCGGCTACATCAATCCGGATCAGACGACGGTCGACTACATCAAAGGTCGGCCATTCGCACCGCAGGGGGCCGATTTTGATCGAGCCGCCGCGTGGTGGCTGAGCCTGGCATCCGCTTCCGATGCAGAGTTCGATGACAAAGTCACCTTCAATGGCAGCGAGATCGAGCCAACCGTCACATGGGGGATCAATCCTGCTCAGTCTGTCGGCGTGAAAGAGCGACTCCCCGCCTTGGCCTCGTTCTCTAACGATGACCAAAAGGGAATCAGCGACGCCTTCGCTTACATGGACCTGCAAGAGCAACAGCCGATTGAAGGGCTGAAAATCAACGTCGCGTTTATCGGCTCGTGTACGAACGGCCGCATCTCGGATCTGCGGGAAGCGGCGGCGATTGCTCGAGGTCGCAAGGTTGCCGCGGGCGTGAAGGCGCTGGTTGTTCCGGGTTCGAAGCTGGTCAGTGAACAGGCTGTCTCAGAAGGTCTGGACAAGGTCTTCGAAGCGGCCGGGTTTGAATGGCGTGCGGCCGGCTGTTCGATGTGCTTGGCGATGAATCCCGACAAGCTGAAGGGACGCGAAGTCTGCGCTTCGTCCAGCAACCGTAACTTCAAAGGTCGTCAGGGAAGCCCGACAGGCCGCACGCTGCTGATGAGCCCCGCGATGGTCGCGGCCGCTGCCATCAATGGCTGTGTTAGCGACGTGCGGTCGATGCTTTAGTCGCAAATCGTGCGGCTTGCCTCTCCTAATTGAGCTCAACATTCTCGGGCCACGCCCGCCATCGATAGAAAGTTTGCAAATGAAATTAATCACTGAAGTGACCGGCACCGGCCTTCCTCTGTTGCTCGACGATATCGATACCGACCGCATCATCCCCGCCCGTTTTTTGCGATGCGTTACGTTTGACGGACTGGGCGAACATGCTTTCGAAGACGATCGTCAGCAGGATCACACTCATCCCTTTGACGACCCCCATTATCAGGGTGCCTCTGTGCTGATCGCCGGACGTAATTTTGGTTGCGGTTCGTCCCGTGAACACGCGCCGCAAGCGTTAATGCGTTGGGGTATCGAGGCCATCATCGGTGAATCGTTTGCGGAGATCTTCTTCGGCAACTGCACGACGTTGGGTGTCCCTTGCGTCTGTGCGTCACGGCCAGATTTAGAGAAGCTGGCGGCTCTCGCCAAGGCCGAACCCGAAATGCCGGTCACCGTTGATCTGGCCAATCATCAGGTTCGGGCCGGGCATCTCACGGTTCCCGTCACAATTCTGGATAGTGCGCGAGCCGCGCTGACCACTGGCAAATGGGACTTCCTGGGACAACTTCTGGAAGGAGCCGATGCCGTTCGCGAAACCGCTTCGACGTTGCCGTATATGACCGGCTTTAAGGCCTGATTCTCCTTCTAGGATGAACAATGCTGAAGTCTTGCCGATGGTCCGCTCGCTGTCTGGCTCTTCTCGCTGTTTTTGGTGGTCTGGGTGCGATTGTGACACCGAGTTCCGCACAGGAATCCGGCAAGATCACGCATTCATTCCTCGCCACAGGAGGCGAGACGTTCATCGTCGATGGCGACGGCAAGACGACCTGGTCGTATCCCAAATCGACTCGCGATGGTTGGGTTCTTCCAAGCGGTAACATTCTCCTGGCGCTTTCCAAGTCGAATGACGGAGGTTCCGTTGTCGAGGTGACTCGCGACGGAAAGGTCGTGTTTGAATTCAAAGGAACCCAATCCGAAGTCAATACGGCGCAGGCATTGGACAATGGAAACATCCTGCTGACGGAAGCAGGAGACAAGCCGCGACTGCTTGAGGTCTCTCGTGACGGCAAAATTGCTGTCGAGGTTGCTCTGCAGGCACAGACGAAAGACCACCATCTGCAGACTCGGATGGCTCGCAAGTTGGCCAATGGGAACTATCTCGTTCCTCAGTTGCTCGACAAAGTCGTCCGTGAATACCAGCCGGACGGAAAAATCGTGTGGGAAGTCGCCACGCCCAACTGGCCGTTCACAGCGATCCGTTTGGACAATGGCAATACACTGATCAACTGCACGATCGGAAATCAGACGATCGAAGTCGACAAAGAGGGCAAGACCGTCTGGTCACTCTCCAATGACGACCTGCCGTCCAAGCCATTTGACGATGCCTGTGGCGGTCAACGCTTGCCGAACGGAAATACCGTGATCACCGCGTATCACGCGTCGTCAGGCAAGACAAAGCTCTTCGAAGTGACTCGCGATAAGCAGATCGTCTGGACTTATACCGACCAGCGCAAGCCGGGAATTCATCACTTCCAGATTCTGGATACGAACGGCAAAGCGGTTGAAGGTCGGCCGTTGCGATAGCATGCGACATGCGACGCTTCGTCCGCGAGTGAAATTGCATTCACAATCGGATGCTTGGATTGGCCAGGCAGAGGCCAATCCAGGATTGTCGTTCCTTCGTTGCCGCTAAAATGGCTGATGCGTCCGCTCTGCGCTTGGGCGACCAATAGATCCCACCCGGCAAGTTCGCTTACGACGGAACCTTTGTCTTGGACAGAATCTGATTGATCACCATCCGGGCTCGATCGCGGCGGCCTTCATGCAGCACTCCTTTGACCACGACACGGTGAGCTAGAACAGGCACTGCCAAACGCTTCACATCGTCGGGAATCACGTAGTTGCGACCTTCGACCAGCGCCAAGGCCTGGGCGGCGCGATACATCGTGATCGCGCCGCGAGTGCTCACACCGAGTTGCAATTGCTCGTGAGCTCGCGTGGTATGGATGATATCCAGCATGTAGTCGTTGATCGACTCGTCGACTCGAATCGCGCGTGCCGAGCGCTGCAACTGTCGAAGCTGATCGGCGGTGATCGCGGGCTTTAGCTTGTCGACGGGTTCTCCGTCACGATGATTCGTCAGCACGTTGCGTTCGACTTCGCGAGTCGGATAGCCAATTTCGACACACAACATGAATCGATCGAGCTGGTTTTCGGGAAGCGGATAGGTCCCCTCAAATTCGTACGGGTTCTGAGTTGCCAGCACGAAGAAAGGTTCCGCGAGTGGGTGGGTTTTTCCTTCCACGGAAACCTGGCCTTCGCTCATGGCTTCGAGCAGGGCACTCTGCGTTCGCGGAGTAGTCCGGTTGATTTCGTCGGCCAGCAAGACATTAGTAAAGATGGGGCCACGACGAAATTCGAACTCGCCGAGCGTCGGCAAGAATACGCTGGACCCGAGGATATCGCTCGGCAGCATATCGGGGGTGAATTGCAGGCGTTTGAACTCGCAGTCGATGCTTCTCGCCAATGCTTTCGCCAACGATGTCTTACCAACGCCAGGGGCATCTTCGACCAGCAAATGTCCTTGCGCCAGCAATGCCACGACAGCCAAACGGACGGTTTCCGGCTTACCCAGGATGGCCGAAGTGATATTTCGCTCAAGCCCCTGGATCAAAGATTGGTCTTCCGCCACGTATTGCCTCCCGTTGGATTCCCTAAATGAACTGCGAGGGAATTATACGACCGCACTACTCCGTTCGCGACGGTGCGGGGCAACCGTCGCGAAAGAGATGGGATTTGAGGGGGCGGTACAGCGACGAGCGACTCGGTCACTTTGTCGCGGTGGCTTCGACGATCGCCTGCTCCATCCGCCGATGGTGCTTGAAGTCGTACCGCTCGCCCGCTTTCACCACTTCGAATTCACCACTCCGGTCAGTGGCATCCTGTTCGCTGTCGAAGATGGAAACCTTGTTGCGGCCGACGACTTCCAACGTCGTTCCGCGCACGATCATTGCGGTCGCTTCATCGATCCCGATCCCAACAAGTTGGGGATGGATTTTCTTCAGTTCCGTCATGTCGTCCAGGCGATCGCGTTGGCCGAAATGTTGGTCGATGGCTACCCCCGGCAGGAAGCAGAACCCTCGTTCATAGCCTTCCGCCATCATGTCTTCATTCCCCAACGGGTTGCCGCGTACGAGGTATTCCCCTTGGATTGTCGCACCTGCGGAGGTTCCACCGATTACGCCGCCACGATGCAATACGTCGTGGAAGAGGGATTGAATGGGAGTATCAAGGTAGGCATCAACCAATCTCCACTGGCGACCTCCGGTGAACCAGACACCCTTTGCTTCTTTCAGCCAGGTCTGGAGATCCGGCTGAGCCAGTTCCTGCTTGTCGCGAGCATGTACTTGACGCAC
>CBIHQO010000321.1:0-7344 GCA_966211735.1 uncultured Schlesneria sp. | reverse complement strand
GGCAGATCGCGCGGTAAGAAGCTGGACGCGACGTTGATCGCCGCCTGAATCTGTTGAGCGGCGACATCGATGTCCAGAGCCAGGTCAAACCGTAGCGTGATGACGGAACAACTCTCGGAACTGATCGAAGTCATCTGAGTCAGGCCGGGAACCTGACCGAACTGTCGTTCGAGCGGGGCGGTTACCGACGAAGCCATGACATCGGGGCCAGCGCCCGGATAGAAGGTCAGCACTTGAACGGTGGGGTAGTCGACCTGTGGCAAGGCTGAGACGGGCAACTGGCGATAAGCGACGAGTCCCGAGAGCAGGATTGCCACCATGAACAGTACCGTCGCAACCGGCCTCAGAATGAACGGCCGTGACGGATTCATGGATTGTCCTTGCCTTCCGAATCTTCTTCGCCGCAAGAAGGGACTGGCTTTGATCTGGAATCGGCTGCAGTGCCAGCAGGATCTGCGATAGTCGGTGCCTGTTCGCGGTTCTGTTCTGCAGTTGCAGGTGATGGCCCTGGATCTGCAGAAGGCACTGTGTTTGCCTTTGCTGGCGCATCCGCCGGGGATTTGGGTTCTTTGTCAGACCCTTTGTCAGCTTCTGCAGGACCTTTCTCCGACTTGTTCTCTCCTTTGCCGCCCGCTGCTCCTTTTTCTTTTTTGCGGCTGGAAATCTTCGCACCCGGTTGCAGCTTGTCGAGTCCGTCGGTAACCACCAGTTCGCCAGCCTCCAGGCCAGACTCGATTGAAGTCTCGGCCCCTTCCGCCGGCCCCGGGACCACGTTCCGCAGTTCGACGGTTTCGTCCTCTTTGACAACGTAGACATACATCGAAGTCGGACCGCGTTGCACGGCAGCTGACGGGACGACAATCGCATCGCGCTTGTTGTCGACCAGCAGGCGAGCGTTCACGAACTGGTTGGGAAACAGCATCCCATCTTCGTTAGCGAACTCTGCCTTGATCCGCACAGTACCTGTCGTGGCATCAACTTGGTTGTCGATCGCCAGCAGTTTTCCTGACGCGAGTTTGACTTTGAAGTCACGGTCGAACGCATCCACCACCAGATTGTCCGACGAATGGGTTCGCTTTTGAACTCGGGCAATATCGTCTTGCGGGATCGTGAAGATCAGCGCGATCGGTTGCAACTGCGTGATGACCGCCAGGCCGGTCGGGTCATTGGCGCGTACGATGTTTCCCTGATCGACCAATCGCAGGCCGATCCGTCCAGAAATCGGTGCCGTGATACGGCAGTAGGTGAGCTGCAATTGGGCATTGGCTACCGTCGCCTCGTCGGTTTGAATCATCGCCATCGTTTGTTGAACGATCGAGACCTGATCGTCCACCTGTTGAGCGGCAATGGACTTGGATGAAGCCAATCCTTCGTAACGGCTTAGCGTCGTCTTCGCAGTCTTCACTGTGGCCTGATCGCGAGCAAGTTGCCCTTCTGCCTGGTTGAGCTGAACCTCAAACGGACGCGGGTCGATTTCGGCCAGCAAGTCTCCTTCGTGAACCATCTGCCCTTCTGAGAAGGCAACCTTGATCAACTCTCCCTCAACCCGACTGCGAATCGTGACGGACTTGAAGGCCGTGACCGTACCCAGTCCATTCAGATACAAAGGCATATCGCGCTTCTTGACAACGGCTGTTGAAACGGGAACGACCCGCGCCGTTTTGGCGGCAGTTGGCTTGTTCATGCCGAGCCATGTTTTTACCTGGGGAAGCCATTGTGGTTGATAGTACCACCCAGCGACGATCAACCCACCCACCGCGAGCCAGCCGAATAGCGACGTCCAGCCAGAGGAGTTCGACTGTGCCTTTGGCGTCCCCAATGGTTTGATCGCTGGCGAGTGGGACGATGGGGCATGCGGCAACTGAGGCGATGCGGGCCTCGCGATCAGCTTGTCGGCAGACATCGGAGACGTTTCTTCCATCGGTTTCGTGCTCATGCTTGCACACTCATGGCGGATCAGAAGGTGGGTATCAGCGGAGATCTGCTATCTTATGCATAGGCATCGCTGAATGCTCAATAGAAAGTTGAGCAGATTCCGTGACGACATTGATTCTGAGCTTATCCTGAACGTGGTACGCCCAGCCTCAATGGGGCAAGACGCCTGTTTCCCAGCCATAAAGTGAGATCAGGCTGGCATCTTCATGGTGTAAATTAATTTTCGGTAACGAATTCTACCGATGACGATATCGCAATTGTGATGTCGATCGACCCCGTCAAACGCGATGTTTCAGCCTGACATTTTGTCGTACTTCGAACGCATTCTCAGTGTCGTTTGTCAGACAGGTGGCTCACCGCACTTCGACTTGCCCGAACATCAGTTCGCCTGAGGCAATCGTGGCTTCGATCTCAAGACGGTCCTGTTCCGGTGGGATTCGAAAGATCATCAGATCGGCCAACGATCCGCGGCGTAGCCGCACAACTTCAGAGCCCAGTAGCTTCGCCGGATTTTTGCTCGCCATGTCGATTGCTTCTTTCAGCGAGACACCGGCGAATTTGATCACCTTGGCCACGCACGTGTCTGTTCCCTGAGCTGATCCGGCCAGTAACTCTCGTTGCCCGGCGACGACCAGTTTACCGCTATCGAGTAGTTCGCTACGTCCCAGTTTGTTCTCGTAGATGCCAGGCTGGCAACCTGCCCATCCCGCGGCATCGCACGTCATGATGGTGCGTCGGGTGGACTTCACTTTGATGAACATACGAACCAACGACGCGGGCAGGTGATGACCATCGACGATCAGGCTCGCGACCAGTCGTGGATCAGAGAGTTGCTCGAAAATATAGTTGCGATGTCGGTGAATCATGGCGTGTGCGCCATTGCCAAGATGCGTGCTGAGTTCCGCGCCGGCGTCGACTGCGGCGCTGACTTGTTCGGGCGTCGCCGCGGTGTGACCGATTGCGATTACGACACCCGCGGCAACGGCCCGACGGATAAAATCCAGGGCTCCATCCACCTCGGGTGCGATCGTGACCAGCTTGATGCGGTTACCGGAGATCTCCTGCAGTCTTTGGAATTCGTCCCAGTCGGCCGCCCGCACGTGTTCCCGGGGATGCGCGCCGCGTGGACCGTCTTCGGACGAGATGTAGGGACCTTCGAGATGGCAACCACAGATCATGCGGTCGGCGGCTGGATCGGATTCACAGGCCGTGCGGATCGCGCCGAAACCCGCAGCCAGCCCTTCGAATGAGTTCGTGATCAACGTGGGGCAGAGTCGCGTCACGCCGTGTCGATAGAATGGCTTCAAGGTTTTCAACACGTCGCTGCTGGTCAGTTCATCGTTGCTGAACCAGATCCCGCCATAGCCGTTCACCTGCAGATCGAACAGCGCTGGGGCAACAAACGGCCACTCCGTCAGCGCGGATGTCGGCCATGCCGGTACAACGGAGCGGATGCGATCCCCCTGAACAGTGATCTGCAACGGTTCGCCATTTTCGAAACTGCGCGCGTGCAGCGTAAACATTTTTTGTGATCCCCTGGAAAGGCGCTATTCAATTACCGGCGTCCGCTTGTGCCAATCAGTTCGTTGCTGGAAGGCGACGGCAGCTTCGAGTATGGAGCTTTCAGACAACGCGCGGCTCGTAAATTCTAATCCTGTCGGTAGGCCCCGCGCTCCGAAGCCGTTTGGAACTGTAATGCCGGGCAATCCGGCCGCGTTTGCCGCGCCGCTGATCTCGGTGCTGACAAAACCTCGCGACCATTCTGTGAACTTTTGAGTGATCGGCCCCGCCTCGGTATTCAGCGTCGGCGTCACGATCGCATCGAAGTCTTTGATCGCGCTGTCGACTTCCTTCTGGATCCGACCACGAATTCGCAGAGCGTTGATGTAGTCTCGCGCGGGAATCAACAGATTTGAGAAGCCACCCCAGCGGTCCTCGGGAGCCGACAATTCCCACACATCGCCACTGGTCATGAAATCCCCGAATGCCGCACCCATCTCGCAAGAGATGATTGTTGACGCCACGACCGCATAAGGGAGGTCCGGCAGTTTGATCTCGTCGATAGTGCCGATCTGCTTCAGAACCTCCAGCGAACCTTCGTAGTTTTCGCGGACCTCGGGTTCCAGTTTGTCAAAGTCGACATCCAGCGTGGCGAATCGAAAGCGACGACCTTCTGACGGATTTCGCTTGGACGGCGTAACGCCATCATATGTCCAAGGAGAAGATATGCTGGTGGGGTCGAGCGGATCGGGACCGGCGATCGCATTCAAGACCAGGCCACAATCGTCTGCCGTGCGGCACATGGGGCCGAGCTTGTCCATCGTCCAACTCAGAGCCATTGCGCCGTGACGGCTGACCCGTCCGTAGGTGGGGCGCAGGCCAGCGACGCCATTATATCCCGCCGGGGTCATGATCGATCCCCATGTCTCGGAACCGATCGCGAATGGAATCAATCCCGCGCCGACTGCCGATCCGGGGCCAGACGATGATCCGCCCGACCAGCAGGTTTTGTCCCACGCATTCAATCCTGGACCGGTAAAGCTGGCATTAGCTTGCTTGTACCCAAAGCCACCTGCGAGTTCGACCATCGACAGTTTGGCACAGAGCACCGCCCCAGCCGCGCGTAATCGACTGACCACCGTAGCGTCTTCATCGATCAATTGGTCTTTCAGCGGGGCCGCTCCCCAAGAGGTCGGGATTCCTTTCGTCGCCAGCAGATCTTTGACCGCATGCGGTATCCCATGCAACGGGCCCCGATCCTCACCTCGCTTGAGTTCTTCGTCAGCCTGCCTGGCCTGGTCCAAGGCAATTTCCTGAGTCACACAGACAACGGCGTTGAACGTTGGCCCGTGTGTCCGTAGGCGATCGAGAAAATACTTCGCCAGTTGCACCGAAGTCACGGTTCCCGAACGCAAGTCCGCTGCCAGTTCTCGGATCGATGCGAAGGCACGCGAAGTCGTATCAGGCATGGGAGCGGACTCGCACTTAGCTGTTCGGCGGACTGGCAGCGCGATAGGCGCTGTACACGGACGCAGGCTCGTCGGAGTTGCGCAGCGGGAATTCGGCAAGAGCACGTCCGCGCGCAACGTCGCCACGAATGTCGCGGAAAATGCCTTGGATCGCCACCTCGTCTAGATGGTCGTTGGGATAGCGGCGAACCAGGTAGGTCAACAGCAGCACCTCAGGTGGTGGTGCGTCTGTCGCGACCGGCACCGGATCCTCCGGCAACTTTGGAGCTGGCGGGGTACCGGGACCGGCGGTCACGCGAACTGCTCCGAAGCTGGCGGAAACCCCCGCCCCGATCACAAGCTGTCGAGTGAAATCGCGTCGCTGCATTCGACAGTTGTCGTCGTCGGCGTCCTGGCGCATCGGAAATACCCCCAGTTCGGGATCGCGAAATCGATGGCTGTATGACTTAGTGCGGCCAGTTGAGCTTAGTCGCCCCGGGAATTCAATCGCAGATTAAGATGTCGCGCGCTTCGACTGCCGTGTCGGTCTATTCGACCTGGTTGAATGGTCTTGGGGTGATTCTGGACCAGAAATCTAACGGAAGGCTTACTGCGGTGGCAATGGTATGCAAGTTGCCATCAAATCCGCCAGAAACATTGCTTTTTCTTTATGATGTGATCGGAAAGAGTCTGATGAAAGTGCGCAACCGCAAACCTGGATTTACTTTAATTGAACTGCTGGTCGTGATCGCGATCATTGCGGTGTTGATCGCACTCTTGCTGCCAGCGGTCCAACAGGCCCGAGAAGCAGCGCGTCGGACACAGTGCAAAAACAACCTGAAGCAGATCGGATTGAGCGTCCACAACTATCTCGACGTCTTCGGCCAGGTGCCTCCCAGTGCGACTCTGCTATCTGGCGTTGCCAGCAGTTCCTGGTCGGTCCATGGACGCATTTTGCCGTATCTCGACCAGGGCAACTTGTTCAACATGATCGATCTCTCGAAGGGTTGGAGCGGTCAGATGGCAATTGATGGGCTGAGGATTCCGACTTACGTCTGTCCCAGCGATGCGAAGGCGGGCACGACTCGAGACGATACCAGCCCAAAACTGTGTCCCACGACGTATGGAATGAATTATGGCACCTGGTTCGTGTGGGATCCTGCGACCGGAAAAGGTGGTGACGGGATGTTTTATCCCAATGCCAGAATCGGATTTAGTGCGATCACAGATGGATCGAGCAATACCTTGATGGTGTCGGAAGTGAAGGCGTGGAGCCCCTATCACCGCAACATTCCTCCAGCATCTCCTGCAATTCCCGGTACTCCGACACTGGTGGCGGCGAATATGACTGCCTCAGGTGGAAACGCCAAAAACACGGAGCATACCGAATGGGCCAACGGTCAGGTCCATCATTCGGGGTTCACCTCCACGCTCAACCCCAACGCCAGAGTTTCCTGTGTTGTCGGTGGCATCACCTATGACCAGTGCGACTACAACAGTTGGCAGGAAGGAACTCTCCCCGCCGCGCCAAGCTACGCGGCGATCACATCGCGCAGTTACCACACTGGTTGCGTGAACGCGGCATTGATGGATGGCACCGTGCGAACGATCAGTGAAAATATCGATCTGAACGTCTGGCGTGCGCTGAGCACACGTGCCGGAGGTGAAATCGTCGGTGAGTTTTGATCGACACCTCGATACAACTGTCATCTGCAGTCGGCCTTTAAGATTTCTCCGCGCGAGGTGATCCGACCTCGCGCCAGCGGTTGCGACGACAGAGAGAAGTAGCTAAGCTTCGTCCCTGCAGAGTGTTCGCCACTCCGCAAATGCAGCAAATCGCATCCGTAGCTCAATTGGATAGAGCATCGGTCTTCGGAACCGAGGGTTTGAGGTTCGACTCCTCACGGGTGCACTTCTTAAAGCGAGGCCAGCAAAGGTTTTAGCTTCCTGAGCTCCGCCTCATTTATGGGTGTGGGTTGCTCGGTTCCCCCCGTCCACTTATCGAGATTTTGTGTCGCCAGTCAGTTTCGCTCACACGTCCGCCGCCGCGGCCAGTGTAGAGTGCATGGGACCGTAGAACTTCTTCCTCCTGGTGAGCCCTCGACTTTCCGTTGATGCCTGGCTGCATGCCGCTGTGGCAATTCCTCAAGCGCCACATGACAGCCGCGTTCGCACTTGCTCGTACGATCGCGGATTGGTCAATCAAGCGTGACGATTCTTCTCGGCAATCTTGAGTAGCGCCCCCTCACCCCACCGTTCGGGGATACGATTGATCCAATCATGGTCGTGGTAATGGCGTATGATTGACATTGGGGTCCCCAGCATCCCGTTGACGGTGTTCGGAGATCTCCGCTCACATAGGTTCATCACCCACTAGCTAGAGTGTGACCCTTCCTGCAGGAGCTGCCATTCGCATCATGTAAAGCGAAGTGAACGCCGTCTTGTTGTCTGTGCGGCCCGG
>CBIHQO010000320.1:0-7361 GCA_966211735.1 uncultured Schlesneria sp. | reverse complement strand
TCTCGGAAAACGATCGGTCCACCCCCGGCGAGGGCCACGTCGATTGGGAAACCACGTTCCAGATGCTCAAGACGCTGAAGTACGATGGCTGGCTGACGGTTGAAGCGTTTGGATTGGCTTTGCCGGCACTGGCCGCCGCAACAAAGATCTGGCGACGGATGTATCCGAGCGAAGAATATCTGGCTCAACATGCCCTGGCGTTTATGAAACGGATGATGGCCGGTTGAAATCAGGCCGTCCGCTCAGGAATCGCCGCCGTTGGCTTGTCCAATTGCCGGAAAACGCTCAACTCCCTGCTCGACGCATTCAGGTCGAATTACGCCCCCGTCGTCACCGATGGGGTGGGTGTGGCAAGGTAGCTCAGTCGGTTAGAGCACAGGCTTCATAAGCCTGGGGTCGCGGGTTCGAGTCCCGCCCTTGCTACTTTAGAAAACCCCTGATTTCCAGGGGTTTTCTCCGTTCTTTGGGGCAACATTGCAACTGAGGTCTGCTCCTCTTCCTGACTTGTTGCTTGGACTTGCGACGTAGTACGGCGTCCTACTGCTGGGCTTTGTGCTGCGATCGATCAGGTGCGGTTGGGGCCGCGTCCATCACTGAAGAGCCACTCATCAAGTCGTGTTTCTCTGAAAGACGATGGTCGGCCGATTTCGTCGCATCGGCGAAAGAAGCCGCGGGTTGGGCCATGCTCGTCAAGCATCCCGTGAACGGGAAGCTGTACAATGTCGTCAGTGACGAGCATGCAATGGGCGTCCTCTGGATGGCGGTTCCGATCATCGTCATCGACACGTATGAACATGCTTTCTACATTGACTACCAGAATCGGAAAGCCGAGTACGTCGAGAAGTTCCTGGCACAGATCGATTGGAACGAGGCCAACTTGCGATTCATGGCAGGTTTGAAGTGAGTTTTCTGATAGATTTGCACAACAAAATCAGGAATTCGACCAGCGACGCATCATTCAAAAGACGCAAAGCCATCTCATGAACCCGATCGCATTTGCCTTGCGCCGCCCGTGGACGGTCATGGTGGGCATTCTCGCCATCACGCTGACGTTTGCCGTTGCGCTGCGACCAAAGATTGTTGACCAGACTTTGCAGTCCGTCGGCGTCGAATTGCCTTTGCAGACGATGAAGGTCGACATCTTCCCCGCGCTGAATTTGCCGGTGATTTACGTCTGCCAGCCGTACGGTGGCATGGACCCTGCTCAGATGGAAGGATTGCTGACCAACTACTACGAGTATCACTTCCTCTACATCAGCAACATCCACCACGTGGAGAGTAAAAACATCCAGGGGATGTCGCTGATGAAGTTGTACTTTCACGGCGGCACCGACATGGCCCAGGCGATGGCCGAGACGATCAACTACGTCAATCGGTCGCGTGCGTTCATGCCCCCCGGTACTGTGTCCCCCTTCGTGATGCGGTTCGACACGGGTAGCGTCCCTGTCGGTTACCTGGTGCTGTCCAGTGCCACCAAGACCATCGGCGAAATCCAGGATCAGGCCCTGTTCAAAGTCCGGCCGATGTTCACGGCGTTACCAGGTGTGTCCGCACCTCCGCCGTTTGGGGGAAGTGCGCGAACGATCGTGATCCGAGCGAATCCTGAGCGTCTGCGTTCGTACAGCATTTCGCCGGACGAGGTGGTTCTGGCTTTGACATCGGGGAACGCCATCAGCCCGTCAGGTAACCTGCACGTCGGCACGATGTATCCCGCGGTTCCGACGAATGCACTCGTCAAAGACATCCAGGACTTGGGAACGATCCCGATTCGAACGAGCAAGGGTCCGCCGGTTTATATTCGCGACATCGGCACGATCGAAGATTCAACCGATCAGCCGACCGGGTACGCGCTCGTCAATGGTCGGCGTGCCGTTTACATCCTGGCAACCAAACGAGCCGAAGCGTCGACGATGAGTGTGATCGAAGAGATCAAACGGGCATTGCCTATGATGCAGGCCGAGCTTCCCAGCGACATCAAAGTGGCGTTCGAGTTCGATCAATCGCCGTATGTTTCGCGGGCCATCAATAGCCTGTTCGCCGAGGGAGCGCTGGGAGCATTGCTGACGGGCCTGATGGTGCTGCTGTTCCTGCGAGACTGGCGTAGCGCCCTGGTGGTCGTCCTGAACATTCCGCTGGCGATCATGTCGGCGACGCTTGGACTCTGGATGTGCGGACACACCATTAACCTGATGACCCTCGGGGGACTCGCACTTGCCGTGGGGATTCTCGTCGACGAGGCAACGGTCGAAATCGAGAACATTCATACACAGTTCGAGAAAACCGATTCGATATCGCTGGCGGTCAGGCTTGGCAATGCGCAAACCGCGGTTCCACGTCTGTTGGCAATGTTGTGCGTGCTGGCCGTGTTTGTGCCCTCGTTCTTCATGCAGGGGGCAGCGCGATCGCTGTTCGTTCCGCTATCGCTTGCGGTCGGGTTTTCGATGATCGCGTCCTACATCCTGTCGAGCACCTTCGTCCCGGTGTTATCCGTCTGGCTGCTACGACACCGCGGTCACGTCTCAACCGGCTCTATCGAACCGCAACGCCCGCGTTCGCTGTTCGATCGAGTGACTAGCGTCTATGCAGGATTGATTGGCTGGCTGGTCGCTTTGCGGTGGATCGTTGTGCCCGCGTATCTGGTGTCGACGGCGTTGATCGTGGTCGGCGTGGGGTTGAACCTGGGACTGGAGATCTTCCCCAGCGCCGGGGTCAATGAGTTTCGCCTGCGATTCCGAGCCCCCGACGGTACTCACTTCGATACAACCGAACGATACGCCTTGTCGGTGCTCGATGCTGTCAGCGAGCATGTGGGGCCGGAGAAAGTTCAAATCACGCTCGGTTATGTCGGCACGATTCCATCAAGCTTCCCGATCAACGCCGTCTACCAATGGTCGCGTGGACCTGAAGAAGGGCTGCTACGTATCGCATTGCGACAGGGAAGCGGCGTCGATACCGAGCGGGCGAAAGATGAGTTGCGGAAGACCCTCGCTCAGCGATTCCCGGAACTGCGATTTTCGTTCGAGCCGGCCGATATCGTCAGTGAGGTCATGAGCTTCGGTTCGCCCACACCGATCGAGATCGCAGCGCGAAGTTCCAACCTGGACGAAGCTCGCGCCTATATGCTGGAAGTCCAGCAGCAACTGGCGTCGATCCCTGCACTGCGCGATGTCCAAATCGCGCAGTCGCTCGATTATCCCACCGTCAACATCCAGGTCAGCCGAGAGAAAGCTTCGCTCTCGGGGACGTCCGCTGCTCAGATCGCCCGCTCGGTCGTGGCCGCGACATCGTCAACTCGCTTCGTGGTGCAAAATTACTGGCCGGACCCAAAGACCGGAATCGGCTACCAGGTCCAGGTAGAGATCCCGCAGCCAACGATGACTCAGCCGGAAGATCTGGCATCGCTTCCGATCGACTATCGCAGCGGGCAAGCCTTGCTGCTGCGCGATGTGGCTCGCATCTCGGCCGACAAGATGCCCGGTCAATTTGATCGGTACAACATGAAACGTGAAATCACACTGACGGCAAACATCAGCGGCCAGGACTTGGGATCTGTGGCGACCGAGGTTCGCCGAGTCCTCGCGAAACTCGAAGCTGCAGGAAAGAAGCCCAAAAGTGTGACGATGGAGATTCGCGGCCAAATTCCCCCGTTGCGTCAAATCCTCAGCGGCCTGGGGGTTGGCCTGTTGCTGGCGATCGTGGTGATCTTCCTGATGTTGACCGCGAACTTTCAATCGCTCCGACTGTCGCTGACGACGATCTCGACGGCCCCCGCCGTCCTGGCGGGCGTCGTGATCGCACTGTGGGTAACGCGATCGACCTTGAACATTCAGTCGTTCATCGGCGCGATCATGGCGATCGGTGTGGCAATGGCGAACGCGATTCTGCTGGTCACCTTTGCCGAGAAGTCGCGTCGAGCCGGGGGCGATTCCCGCACGGCAGCGATCCAAGGAGCTGAACGCCGTCTGCGAGCGATTCTAATGACGAGCCTGGCGATGGGAACGGGTATGGTGCCGATGGCACTTGGCTTGGGAGAGGAAGGATCACAAACAGCTCCGCTGGGTCGGGCGGTGATCGGCGGATTGTTCGCCGCGACGCTCGCCACACTGCTGGTCTTGCCCGCCGTCTTCGCCTTGATGCAGCGATCCGCGCCTCTGTCGTCGGCGTCTCTCGACCCACTCGATCCACAAAGCCCCCAGTTTCGCGAAGAAGCCGCGTCACTGATGACATCGGAGTAAGTTGTGCAAGCTGTTATTCCAATTCGCATGTTTCGATTTGATTCGCTGGCGGTGCTGCTGGTGGCGAACCTGCTGACGGGATGCCACCGTCCTGCCGCTCGTGATGGGGCTTCCAACGGCGCGCTGCCTCCGACTCGAGCCACCGTCATTCAGCCCCAACGAAAGATACTGGTTCGCACGGTGGAACTGCCGGGGCGAGCCGAAGCTTTCGAGTTTGCTCCGCTCTGCGCCAAGGTGACGGGTTTCGTACAAAAAGTTTCGGTCGATATCGGCGATCGAATCGAAGGCCCCAAGGACGGAAAACTCGGGACGGTTTTGTGCGAGTTGCTGGTTCCGGAACTGAATGAGGAACTGTCCGAGAAGGTCGCGACAATCGCTCAGACGAAGGCCGAGGTGCTGCAGGCGGACGCTGGCATTAAGGTCGCCGAGGCGGCGCTGGCGTCGGCAGAGGCGCATATTGGCGAGACCGAGGCACTCGTGGCCAGGGAAGAATCGCGATACTCGCGTTGGAAATCGGAGTACCAGCGCGTGGCCCAACTGGCCGAAAACGGCGCTGTCACCCGGAAGGTCGCCGACGAAACCCGATCGGAACTTGAAGCGGCCGACGCGGGCAGGAAAGAAGTCACCGCGAAGATTGCGGCGGTCCAGGCCATGCGTCAGGAAGCGGCAGCGCGAGTCGAAAAGGCTCGTGCCGACGCAGTCACGATTCGAGCTCACCTTGATGTCGCCGAAGCGGAACGCCGGCGGACAGAAACCATGCTCGACTATTCGATCCTGCGTGCGCCGTTTGATGGAGTCGTTGTCGAGCGAAACGTCCACACCGGGCACCTGGTGCAGGCAGGCGGCGGGAGCGGTCAGAAGCCGTTACTGTCGGTCATGCGAGTCGACCCGGTCCGCATCTTCGTCGACATTCCCGAGGACGACGCCGTCCATGTGTCGCAAGGGAGCAAGGTGGAATTGCGAGTTCCGTCCATGCCCGGCAAGCCGTATGTGGGGACGGTGACTCGAACCAGTTGGTCGCTCAATACGACTTCGCGGACGTTGAGCGCCGAAATCGACGTGCCAAACCCGGACGGCTTCTGGCGCCCCGGATTGTATGTGCAGGCGAAGATCACCGTGGCTGAATTAAACGACGTATTTAGCCTGCCGAAGGCGGCCATTATCTCTCAGGATAAGCAGACCTACTGCTATACGGTGAATGCCGGGTCCAAAGTCGAGCGCCGTGCGATCTCGATCGGACTACAAGCCGGGTCGGAATTCGAAATTCGCGAAGGTCTAACAGGCAACGAAAAGGTGATCAGCGTCAACGCGAACACGTTCCGCGAGGGTCAAATCGTTGAAGCGGTAGCGCCACCGCCGTCGCCACCGCCAACCAAATAACTCGAAGGTTCCGGCGTGCCCACTCGATTGTGACGTTAAAGTCTACCTGATTGGCAAATTTGAAGCGGAAGTCCTGCATGGGGCGACCGTGGGACCGTTCGTCTGCAGACCGACGATGTCCGAGGTCGAACTGATCGGTTGACAGGGACGCTGACATTCCGCGACCGAGCACCAAGGACGGTGATCTTGACGCGCCGATCGCACTTTTGGGTGGTGCTTCTCACTATTATCGCGACTGGCTGCGCGGGAACGCGGTCATCGAGAGATGTCGCCGTGCGTCGGTCTGCCACCGATTCGGCAGTCGGTTCCAGCCGTGCAACGGCCTCAACAACCTCGAAGCTTGCGCCCAAACTTCGATTCGAAGAGAGGCCCGCCACCTCGGCGCATCACGACGATGACGGATCCGAGCACGCAGTTACCCAGACGAGCGCCACGGACCGCGATGAGCCCATCAACACTGTCACTTCGCCATCGGCGGAATTGGCCGACGATGCGGCTTCCGCGGGGTCGCTGACCGCGACCGAGCAACTTCCAACACCATATCCACTGAATCTCGGTGACATCCTGCATCTGGCGGATGCCCAAAACCCCAACATTGCATTCGCCCGCGAACGAATCAACGAGGCGTATGCGCGTGTGGATCGTGCGGAAACACTGTGGTTGCCGTCGCTGCGCGGGGGGCTCAACTACAACCATCACGAAGGAGCCATTCAAAGCGTCGCTGGCGACGTCTTTCAGACGGATCGCAGCGCATTTGGCGGAGGCCTGGGCGCGGGGATGTATGGAGCGGCCTCGCCGACCGTTCCAGGTTTGATCGCGCAGTTTCATCTCAGCGATGCCATCTTTCAGCCGAAGATCGCGGCCCACCAGGCTGCGTCACGCCAGTTCGGAGCGGTTGCCGCTCGCAATGATGTCCTTCGAGATGCGGCTGTCGGATACCTCGAATTGGTTCGTGCCGAACAAGGGATGATGATCGCGAAAGTAGCGCTGGATAACACCCAGAAGCTGACCCAATTGACGCGACAATACGCAGAGACCGGTCAGGGACTGCAAGCGGATCATCTGCGCATGGAAGCGGAGCTGGCACTTCGCCGCGATGGAGTCGTGAATCAACAAGAACGGATTCAGGTCGCTTCGGCCCGGCTGGCCCAACTGCTGCACGCCGATCCTTCAGTCCAGATTGCGACGAACGAACCAGTCGTGACCGCGCTCGATATCATGGCCGTCGAAAGCACCGCGGCGACTTACGTCGTACTGGGTTTGTCACGTCGCCCCGAGTTGTCCGAGCAAAAACACCTCGTCTGCGAGGCTGTCCAGCGATTGAATCGAGAGAAGTACGCTCCGCTGATTCCCAGCGTGCTGCTCGGGATGAGCTATGGAGGTATGGGCGGTGGATTGGGAAACAACATCGTCAACTCCAACCAACGTTGGGACGCGGATGCCGTCGCCTATTGGGAGTTGAGAAATCTCGGCTTCGGTGATCAAGCCGCACGCGGCGAAACGGCGTCAGCAGCGCGTCAGGCTCAAATGCGCGAATTGGCAGTTCTGGATCGTGTGGCTCGCGAAGTCGTGGAAGCTCACACTCAGGTTATCCAGCGCAAACAGCGCCTTGAGATTGCGAAAAACGGGATCATCTCTGCGGAACGATCATACGATCTGAATCAACAGCGGATTGCCAACGCACAGGGGCTCCCAATCGAAGTGCTGCAATCGATTCAAGCTCTGGCGAACGCTCAATCGGCCTAC
>CBIHQO010000319.1:0-7376 GCA_966211735.1 uncultured Schlesneria sp. | reverse complement strand
TCCCGGACAGTGCTGCAGGAAAAAAGTTCCGCTGCAAAGAGTGCGAGACCGCGATCTCCGTTCCCCTGGACGATGTCGAAGAGATTGAATACGCCGAGGAAGACTTGCCACCGGTCCGGCGAAAGCCCGCCGCGAACAAGCCCAAGCGGAAGAAGTCGAAGCCATCCTCGATCTGGTCAACACCCCTGCCGTGGATCGGGATCGGCGGCGGGGGAATCCTGGCGTTGATCCTGCTGGTTGCCATGGTGTCGGCGGGAAGGAAAGTCGGCGGCAACGCCAGCGTCGCCAGCACCGGTCCCGCAAACGCACTTTTTCCGGTCGCCCAGGTTCCCGTGCCGTCATTTCCAGAACTCACGGCCCCCCGCATCCTGCAACCGTCCGGCGTCAGGATGTGGTTTGTGAAGCTGCCGCCATCCTCAACGCCCGGTCATTCGATGGCGTTTCGAGTCTACCTGCCTCCCACCGATGCACCCGACCACTCCCTGCCCTGCGTCCTGGTCGCCCCGGCCGGATCGAATCTGCTAGTCGGAAACGACATGGACGCCGACGACTATCATGCCGAGACGTTGCCCTACGCCGAAGCGGGCATGGCTGTCATCTTCTATTCGTTAGACGGCGGTCTGGCCGACCTGCAGAATGCCAGCGATGCCCAGTTGAAGGCGGGATACACCAAGTTCCGAGCCGCCCACGCCGGCGTCGTGGATGGTCGCAATGCCCTCGAATACGTGCTGGCCAAGCTGCCTCAGGTCGACCCGAAAAAGATCTACACCGCTGGGCATAGTTCCGCCGGAACCGTTTCACTGCTCATGGCCGAGCATGAACCGCGACTGGCCGGTTCGATCGCCTACGCCCCCTGCACCGATGTCGAAGCCAGACTCGCGGATGCCGTCGCCAGTTGGACCGTCCGCTCGCTGCTGCCCGACCTGCAGAACTTCCTGAAGCAAAGCTCCCCGAAAACGCACGTCAGCCACATCGGCTGTCCAATCTTCGTCTTTCACGCGAACGACGACAGCAACGTCGACGTCAGCGAATCCCGCGACTTCGTCAATCGCCTGAAAGCTGCCGGCAAACAAGTCGATTTTCAAACGGTCCCCACCGGCAATCATTATGATTCCATGGTCAAGCAAGGAATCCCGGCCGCGATCAACTGGTTGAAACAGCAAAACTCAACATCGATTTGAAAGTGACGCCATGTCATCACCTTTAGATATCACTCGTCGGTGGTTCTTCCGAGATTGCGGAGTCGGCCTCGGCACCGCCGCCCTCTGCTCATTGATGCAAGGCGAGCAAGCCCGCGCCGCATCGGTCTCTTCGGGAGCACTCGCAGCGCGACAGAGTCAGTATCTCCCCAAAGCCAAGCGAGTGATCTACCTGTTCATGGCAGGAGCTCCCTCGCATCTGGAACTGTTCGACAACAAGCCCGAACTGGCCAAGTGGGACGGCAAGTTGCCTCCGGCCGAGCTGCTGAAGGGCTACCGCGCCGCCTTCATCAACCCCAATTCCAAGCTG
The DNA here is from genome assembly GCA_966211735.1 of uncultured Schlesneria sp. Lineage (GTDB taxonomy): Bacteria > Planctomycetota > Planctomycetia > Planctomycetales > Planctomycetaceae > Schlesneria. Next base: position 5,867 of record CBIHQO010000319.1, on the reverse strand, counting down.
CTGGGTCCCAAGTTCAAGTTCGCCAAGTATGGCGAATCCGGAGCCGAACTCTCCGAACTCCTACCGCATCTGGCCACCGTGGCTGACGACATCGCGATCGTCAAGTCGATGGCGACCGACGCCTTCAATCACGCTCCCGCCCAGATCATGATGAACACCGGAGCCCAGCAGTTTGGCCGGCCCAGCCTGGGAGCCTGGTCGCTCTACGGCCTGGGGAGCGAATCACAGGACCTGCCCGGCTTCGTCGTCTTCAGCTCCGGCAAGAAAGGCCCCAGCGGCGGCTCCTCAAACTGGGGCTGCGGCTTCCTTCCCACGGTCAACAACGGTGTGCTGTTCCGATCAGGTGCCGAGCCCGTGCTCTACCTCTCCACCCCGCGCGGAGTCGATGATGCGATCCAGCGCGACTCGCTGGAGTCGCTGCGACAACTGAACGAGATGCGACTCGGAGCCACCGGCGACCCCGAGATCGCCGCGCGCATCAGTTCGTTCGAGATGGCCTATCGCATGCAGTCGAGTGCCCCCGACCTGATGGACCTGACTAAGGAAACCAAAGACACGCTCGACATGTACGGAGCCGAACCCGGCAAATCCTCGTTCGCCAACAACTGCCTGCTGGCTCGGCGACTGGTCGAACGCGGCGTCCGTTTCGTCCAGCTCTTCCACGAAGCCTGGGACCAGCACGGCAACCTGGTCAACGATCTCAAGAAGAACTGTGCCGACACCGACAAAGCCTGCGCCGCCTTAATTAGCGACCTCAAACAACGCGGCCTGCTGGAAGACACGCTCGTCATCTGGGGTGGCGAATTCGGTCGCACCCCGATGGTTCAAGGGGGCAACGACGGCCGCGATCATCATCCGAACGCCTTCACGATGTGGCTGGCCGGCGGTGGCATCAAGCCCGGCATCACGATCGGTGAATCCGACGAATTCGGCTTCAACGCCGTCACCGACCGAGTCCACGTCCACGACCTGCACGCCACGATCATGCACCTGCTCGGCTTCGACCACACCAAGCTCACCTTCCGCTTCCAAGGCCGAGATTTTCGCCTGACCGACGTGCATGGCGAAGTGGTAGCAAAGCTGCTGGCTTGATCCTCAGAAGTCTATGTGCCGTGCCACTGCTTGGCCGCTCCGGGACAAGCAGTGCCCATGCGAACAAACGAGCAAAGAAGCTCGCCTATTGATTCTCCTCGATTCACTTCGATCAACGATCTCACGGCAGCCGTATCGATGACGGTCTCTATCACCGCCCTCCTCGAATGCCTGACTGACTTGTCCGACGTGGTCTTCCAAAATCGAGTTTGGACCGGTAAGTCGCCAACAGAAGAATCGACGTTTTCGGAACTGCTCTGCCAGACATTCGATGATACCGGCCTGGGCGACGCGTTGAACGATGACGCTATCCCATTAGTGATTGGCGCTGACGCAACATCAACGCTGCGCGAGTTATCAGCAGCCATACGCGAAGTTGACGACACCCTTCCACCGGAGGCACTACTGGTGAGCGCCCAAATGCAACGCGTGCGAAACCTGGCAGCACGTGCTCTGCAGCAACTCAACAGAGAATGATTCTCAAACACGGCGCGGGGGCATCTCGCGCAGACAGCGACAACTTCGTCAGTTCCGTTGGAGGATTTCGAACACGTGGGTGGCACACACGAACACCAGAAAGCGGACGACAGCCTAAACGTTGTCGTGACCCTAATGTCGCAGTAACGTATTGCTTACTAACTTCATTCGACGACTCTTCGAACACAGTCTGTCCGTGATGAGCAACTTCGACACCCTGAAGGCGATTGTCTGCTGCGCCGCAATTTGTCTCGGTACGTTAATTTGGCTGTTGTTGTCCGGGCAAAAGCTGGTTCCTCGCACTCTTCGATCAGCGGCAGCCGTAGTCACTCGAATTATTCTCGTCCACCTTCTCGTGGTTCCACTGCTTTGCATTGGTGGTGGCATCTCGATTGATTACTTAGGCGTCCCTCTGCTCGTGGTGTTGATCTTCACCCCGCTGGTTACGCTCGATTCGATGCAATCGATTGCGAGTGACGTGCTGAGTCTGACAGTTGTGACCGTAATCCTCGCGCCGCTGTACGCCATTAAGCAGTTTGTGCTTGGCTTTCCGGATCGTAGCCAGTTCATCCTTGAGCCCGATCTCCGCAACTTCGGCCCTCGATCAGAACCTTTGTCACAGTTCATTGGTCTGTCGGCCGCTGTCGTCTCGCCATTAAAGCCATTCGGCTATATCGAGCTGAACGGTCAACAACTGTCCGCGAAATCCGAAGACGGCTCGCTGATTGAGGCAGGGCGGGTCGTGTTGGTCTGCGATCAACGAAACCAGACGCTGGTCGTGAGGCCTACGGCGCAGCCGTTAGTTGGCCAAGGAAAACCCGACATTCACCCACTCTAATTCTCACGCCGGGTGCCATGATCTTGGAGCCCTCGACATAGTCGTGCGACATTCGGCCCCTCTTCCCTGACGCAACCACGTCACAGCATCGACGGCTGCAGTTTTGCGAGAAGTTCCTTGGCTTTAGCGGGACGCTCGCCGTCGGACGACTTCTGCAGGTCTTCGAGTCCCTTTTCGAGGACTTCGGCCCGTTCCTTGTCGACCTTACGCACCGATTCCACCATTGCGGGAAACGAACTGACTTCGCTTCCAAAGGGTTGCCCGTCAGCGTACCGCTGCAGAATCGACTTCGGCAGATGCAAAGGGTCGTTCGCTGCTTTGACCTGAATCGTTTCCTCTTTGACCCCTCCGTGACCGCAACCGGCCACTGCCATCAGGCAACCGAGCGCCACAAGACCGCATTTCCAGGACATACCTTCACCTTGCGCTAGAAACTCATGATGCCGAACGTATTGCCAGCCAATCGCGTCGCTTCCGTCAGGAGTCGACTAATAGTCGCCGACAGGTTTTCCATCGCTCCGATTGCCCAGACGCTGAAACGTCAACAGGTCGACGTTGGTGGAGATGAACCGAACGGATCCGTCACCCAGAGCCGCATTGACCCCACCCGTGTGCATGCTGCGCGGCGGGATGATTCCAAAGCCCCAGTCATGAGCACCGCCCGGACAGCAGTCGCCGCCGGCGCTCGGCCATCTCCAATTGGGTGTTGCCGCAGTGTTCAGAGTGGATTGGGAGGCAGCGTACCAGCCCCACATCGTTCCGTTGTTGGTCTTCACGCCAGTCGGACTGTTTTTTGCCTGCCCACCGATGGCATCGAGTTCCGCCTGGGTCGGGAAGTCCTTGTCGACGACAGAGTTGAACAGGCCGTTTCCTGCATAGAAAATGTCATAAGGATATCGTCCCGATCCGCCGGACTGGTTTGATCCAGAGAGAATCTCGGAAATCATCAACGTGTTGGACAGGCCGTCTGACACGTCCCTCATGGCTCGGTCGGTCTGGTACGCGATGATCCCGTTGAACCGCGTTCCTGCCCAGACGGTTTCCACGGAACTTCCCGTCGACCAGGCATAGTTCGTTCCTGGGCCGTCCCAACCGCTGGCGTTTGTTCCGCGAGCGGGGCCCGGCAACGCCGACGGGCAGAGAAACACAGTGAGCTTGGTGTTCATCAAGGTTCCGTAGGTCCAGCCCCAGTTGGTGAGATTGGCCTGACCCTGGTTAAACAGCGGGGCCTGGTCGATGTACGGCAGCAGGAAAAAGTTCGCGCTCAACGCTTCCCAGGCATTGCCACCCACCTGCTGATAATTCCGGGGAAAATACCGGTAGGTGTCGTGGTGATTGTGCATCGCCAACGCCAACTGTTTCAATTTGTTCTTGCACTCGGTACGGCGAGCCGCTTCACGAGCTTGCTGGACCGCGGGCAATAACAGCGCGATCAAGACAGCGATAATGGCAATCACCACCAGCAGTTCGATCAGCGTGAATCCGTTCCGCGAAGAGTGGCGCGCTGTGCGCGCCGGTACTGATCTGTGAATCATGAGTTGGCCCTTTGACAGAATTGCAATGAATCAGCAGAAGCGGACGGTGACCTGATCGTGCTGCAAACACTCTTGTATTCGAGTGACTTATTGGACGTCAACAGATCCGAGGATACCAATTCGTCGAGCTATCGGCCATCTCGTGATAAAACAGAAGCAAAAGCCGGTAGAATCGGTTTTAACGATTCTGACTCGATCGCGAAGAATCTCCCTGGCACACGAGGCTCGCGCCGGGTGCCACGGTCTTGGAACTTCGACAAGGCAGTGTCTTCCGGAGTCTCACCGTTAGCGACATTCCACCAACGCGAATCAAGCCGCACAACCTTGTCGAGGACTCCAAGATTGTCCCCCACCACCAGCCATCAGTGTTTTCTTTCTTGATCAGTATTCACCGAAAGTCGGGGCGTTTGCTCTGTATCCAGAATTCAAGATCGAAGATCATGGGGCCTGTCAGTTCCAGGCATGCTGCGTCACCAGGGCGTGCCCATGTTGACCACGCCCGCCCTTGGCTCGACCCATGATTCAAGCTTTGATATTTGATTGCGACGGTACGCTGACCGATTCGATGCCTCTGCATTTCGTGGCGTGGAGCCAGACCATGCGGCGGTTTGGGATTGAGTTTTCCGAAGACCGGTTCTACGAGCTGGGAGGTATCCCCAGCGACAAGATCATCCAGATGCTGGCAGACGAAGCACAGTTGTTGCTCGACGTTGCCGCTGTCACTCAGGAAAAGGAACAGGTGTTCCTCGACAGTCTGCATCTGCTCGAAGAAATCGCGGCCATCACCTCTATCGTGCGCGAGAACAAGGGCAAGCTACCGATGGCCGTGGCCAGCGGTGGCTTCCGCGACATTGTGGCGAAACAGATTGCTCACATCGGCCTGGAAGGCTGGTTCGACACGCTGGTCACGGCCGAGGACACCGCCCGTCACAAGCCGGAACCAGACGTCTTTCTCGAAGCGGCCCGCCGGTTAGGCGTCGCACCAGCGAACTGCCTCGTCTACGAGGACGCCGACCTGGGAATCGAAGCCGCTCGCCGAGCCGGCATGCAATGGGTCGATGTGCGAACCCTTCACCGACCAAGAAGGATGACGGCGTAGCTCCGTTGGTTATGCCTCAGCATCACTCTTCGTCACGGCAGGGTTGCAGGAGCGGGTGGCTGGCGGTTGCAGCGCTCCGCGAAACCCCGGTTTCTTCACGCAGCACTTGGAATCAAAGTCGATCCGCCATCGACCAAGCCTTCCCGTTGGCTCAGCCCCGGCTAAGCGCAACTTGCTGAGACCCAAGGGGCCGGGTGACTCAACGGCAGGTACCAGGTACACAGATCAGCTGTTGACAGACCCGATCATCGCGATAACCTACTTTGCATCACCGCAGATTTGTTTGGCGACCCCGTCGCTCTTCGGCGATCGATTGGCGGTGGCCGCCACGCCAGCACGGCGTTGATCCATAATGTGAGCTGTGTCGGAGCCCACTTACCAATCATTGGCACGGCATTCAGGTTAACAGAACGACAGGCTGCTGGACCCCCTTCAGGAAGCATGCCGCGAATAACTTCACATCGAGTCCAACCTCACACCAGACGACACGCATGTCCGACCTATCCGCAAATCCACAAGTGGACAACAGGAAGAACAACATCTCCCTTTCCGCAGTTCATTTTTTCGGAGAACAACATGCTGGAGATTATCACGGCACAGGTCCCCGGCCAGTGTCAAATCTTTTTTAATATTTCCGAAGCGGTCGGCGTGGCATCCCCGAATGAACCAATCGACGTTGCCCTCGTGCAGCTCGGTTATTTCTGCGCGGCGATCAATCCCATGAATACCGCTCCACTGGATGTGAAAGCCATCTATAAACTGGTGAAGCCTGGAGCCAGCTATTCGGGTTCGCCCTCAGATCCGTTGAGCAGAGCGATCGAAGCCC
>CBIHQO010000318.1:0-7381 GCA_966211735.1 uncultured Schlesneria sp. | reverse complement strand
TGCCGCTGATGCTGGCGCGGGGAAAACACACGATTATCAGCCGAGCGATAGACACGCGTGGTAACACCCAGCCGCTCGATGGCTCGATTGGCTGGAACCCTGATGGTTATGTCTGGCACGGAGCTGATCGCGTGAATTTCCAAGTTGAGGCATAATCCACCCCGAAATGTGCGACCGATGGTCGCAACTTACTGTGAGCAACCGCTTCGTCTCCAAACTCAAGGAAGTCTACTTCCGTCACCACAGAACGGCCCAGGGTAGTGCGGAGCGGCAAAGGCTCGTAGCGCCGCCCTGGGTTGAGTGATTGACAACCCCAAAGGCCTGAACGGCCGTCACAATTGTCCAGAATTGGTCGCACGTCTTCTTCTTAATGGATCACAGCCTCACCGTGACGAGGCTTGTTTCGCCCGGCAGGCAACGCCGCGAACGATTCTCCGCTTTGAATTACGAGAGACGTGGCACAGGTTGGCCGATGCGGCCAACCAGTGGTACGCCCGCGTTCATTCAAGCGTGAAAAATCGTTCACGGCGTCGCCTGGCTGAATCGCGCGCTCATTTAGGACATCGGCGCGACTTCAGTTACAGGAGGCTCACCTCGGACGAGCAGGCTGTACAGCGCTGGGACTACGAATAGTGTGGTTACCAAGCCTGCCAGCAACCCGCCAATGACGGCGCGACCCAGCGGTGCATTTGCTTCACTACCCCGCTCGATGGCAAGTGCCATCGGTATTAGTGCAAAAAAGGCAGCGACAGCAGTCATCACAACAGGACGAACGCGAATCTCAGCGGCTTTCTGAATCGCCTCGGTCGGTGAAAGACCCTCAGTCGTTCGCAATCCCGTCGCAAAGTCGACCAAGAGTACCGTGTTCGAGACCACAATTCCCACCATGAAGATCACGCCCAGCAATGATTGGACGTTGATCGCAGTCTGGGTCAAGTACAAGATGACAATCACACCGATCAATCCGAGTGGGACCGCCGCCATGATCACGATCGGCGTGACATACGACTTAAACAGAGCCGCCATCAGAAAGTAAATTAAAAGTGAGGCCAGGATTAATCCGACGCCGAGGTTCGAAAAGGTCTCCTGCATCCGAGCGTACTCACCACTCAATTCCAGTTTGCTCCCAGGCAGAGGTTTATGCGCAGATAAGTCGGCAGGATCATAGGGGCGCCAGGCACCTGGACCGTCAGCATCGCCGAATTCCGCCAGGGCACGAGCGACATCATCGGCAACGTGCCCCAAATCCCGGATTGCGACTCCCATTGTCAGATCGATCGTTGGCTGGATGTTCGTATGCGTGACTTCTGTCGGAACGCTGGCGCGACGCAGGGTTGCGACATTGCGCAACGGAATCGGACTTTTTTGTCGATTGCTTGTAATGGGGATATCAAGCAATGTGTCAGTCGAAACAATTGCGTCTTCCGAGTACTGAACCCCAACGAAGTACTGGTTGCTGCTGACCGGATCGATCCAGAAGTTACGCTTGTTAAACTGAATACTTGAATTAAACGCGGCGACCACGTTTCTCATGATGTCACCTTGCGTTAATCCGAGATCAGCGGCCTTAGAGCGATCAACATCGATGATGTACTGAGGATAATCCATCCGCTGAATGATTCGGGCATCGACGACGCCATTAATTTGGATCACTTTGCGGTGAATTGATTCTGCCAATTCGCGGCCTTTGGTCATGTCTTTCGTTTTGATTCGTATGTTGATTGGCGTCGATTTGCCTTCATTCATAGCACCGCGGATCATGCCTCCTGCGTCAAAGGCGAATTCTAAATCGGATACCTCTTGTTCTGTTTTGAACTGACTACGCAGAATCGCCACGTATTCTTGCGCAGAATGGCTTCGGTGTTCGCGAAGCTGCACCTTGACCACGGCGTCCATCGGTCCCGAGTTGGGCGTGTAGGCAGCGGACCAGTCGGGAACAACGCCAATCTCGCTGACCAGAAGGTCCAGGTCGTGGTCGATTGTTCGTCTAATCAGCGATTCGACCAAGCCAACGCTCTCTTCCGTGATTTCAATTCGGGTTCCAGAAGGAGCACGCACATAAACTTCGAATGAGCCGGAATCAACCTCTGGAAAGAACTCGCGCCGCATCACGGGAACCAGCAATCCCACGACGATCACCAGGACCGCAAATGCTGAAATAACGGTCAACAACCTTCGCTTCATAACGCCTGCCAATCTTCGAACATACCATCGTATGCCAGCTTCGAGAGCTCCTTCCCACATCGAGAATACTCGAGAGAGCAGTGAGGTGTGACGATTCTGATGGGATGAGTGAGATCGCAACCAAAGCGCACAGCGCACAGGAACAAACGTTCGCGACAGCAGGTAGGCCGAAATCATCGCGAACGCCACGGCCATCGCCATCGGTCGAAACAGGAACACCCCAAGCCCTGGCATGAAGGCGAGTGGAGCAAGCACAAGCAAGGTACAGCAACTGGCGACCAATTCGGGTAACGCCACTTCGCTTGCACCAAGGAACGCCGCTTCGCGTGGCTCGGCACCCATCCCAAGGTGACGATGCGTGTTTTCGAGACAAATAATGGCGCTATCGACAAGCGGTCCAATTGCGAGCGACAGTCCTGCCAGTGTCATGACGTTCAGGGTATTTCCCGTATAGTACAAACCGATGCCGGCTGACATGACGGCCAGTGGAATCGTCATCACTGCGATCATCGTCATTCGCCACTCACCGAGAAACAAGAGAATTACCAGTGAGCACAGCACCGCCCCCAGGACGCCCTCCTGGATCAGTGCATTGATCGAGTTTCTCACATAGATAGACTGGTCCATGACCACTTTGAGATCGATCCCGGGGCGGGTGAGTCGACTTTGCATATCGGGAAGATCGTGCTTCAACTGATCGACGACACTCAGGGTGCTGGAACCGATCTGGCGGTAGACCGGTACATACACCTGCCGAAGTCCATCGACGCGCACAATGTTCGTTTGAATCATGTTCGCGTCCTTCGCCTGGGCGACATCGCGAAGGTAGATCGCATTGCCATGCTCGGTCTTCAGCGGGATATCACCCATTCGTTCGACAAAGTCGTACATCGAATTTGAATCGAGGGCATAATCAACCGTCCCGAACTTGGCATCGCCAGTTGGCAGAAACAGGTTGTAATCGTCGAGTGCGTTCATCACATCAATTGGTGACAAATTGCGCGCCTGCAGTTTGTCGCGATCGATGTAAGCCATCACGGCGCGAAGCTTTCCGCCATAGACGACAGGAGCCACTGCGCCCGAAATACCCATCACCATGTTACGGACTTCATAGCGACCGACATCATACAATGTCGCTTCCGACTGCTCCTTACTGTCGAGAGCCACAAGACAAGCGGGGACGCTGCTGGTCGGATCAAATGGCAGCACGACTGGCGGGAGTGTCCCCGGCGGGAGAGATGGTATCGCCGCGGTGGCAAGTGAGTTGACTTGTGTTAATGCACCAGCTTGATCAATGCCGTCATGGTAATAATTTCGCACGATGCTGGCACCGATAATCGACCGCGATTCCTGTCGCTTGGTCCCGGCGGCTTGGCCAGTCCATCGCTCCATTCGGTTTGTAATGTCTTTCTCAACTGAAATTGCTGGCATGCCTCCGTAGAACGTCAGCACTTGAACAGCGGGGCTGTTGAACACCGGCAGGATATCGATCGGAATCAGCCGAAATGAAAGTGTGCCCAAGATCAGTAGAGTAAGCATTGAGACCGTGACGGCAATTGGATTGCGAAGAGAGAAACGGATTAGACCGTTCATGAGTCAGCGACTCCAACAGAGATAATTCCACGATTCGAGGGCGGGAGGATAACTGGCACCAATGCAGATGATATCCGCTAATCTGCTTTGACCTTACTGACGCGAACCGGAACATTGTCGCCGATCGCTCCGTTGTAGCGCGTCACCACCTGCGAATCGGCAGTCAGCCCCGACCGTATTTCAACCGACGTGCCATTGTCGGGCCCGACCTTGACGCGCACGCGATGAGCAACCCCTTCTTGCACAATATAGATATTGCCCTGGCCACCTTCGACCTTACCGACGATGGCGGTGGATGGAACGGTCCAACCTTCTCCAGATTCTTCCAATCGAATCGATACTCGACCATACATTCCATTGCGAAGGATTCCCTCTTTATTGGGGATATCGATTTCTGTTCGCATCGTCCGAGTCACTTGATCTTCTGAGTCGGCATAGCGAGCCACCTTGCCTCGAAACAACTGGTTAGGCAATGCGTCTATTTCAATTTCGGCGACGTCGCCAACATTGGTATACGGAACATCTCTGTCGGGTACCTGGACGACGATCCGCATGCGGTCCGTTCGTTCGACTCTCAACAGCGGTAATCCGGCCCCATTCTGGGCGTCATGTATGAAGTCGCCAACGTGGTAGTTGCGCACCGTAATCATGCCATCGTAGGGCGAAACAATTTCCCCGAACTTCCGTCGCACTTCAGCCTTTGCGAGTGCTGACTTGGCAACGCGGACAGCGGCTTGGCTGGCACCGATGTCGGCCTTTGCCTGACCAACACGGGCTTCTGCAGCTTTGACATCGATCTCAGCCGATACCACCGTCGCTTTCGAGGCATCAAGCGCCGATTCGGAGGCGAGATATTGATCCTCTTTTTCATCAACCAGACGCTCGTCGATTGATTTTAATTGGAGCAGACTTTGCACCCGCTTGTACTGCTTCTCATGAAACGACAGGCGGGCTTCATCGCGTTTTTGCGCCGCTCGCTGCCTGTCAACAGCCGCTTTGGAGGCCTCATGGTCTGCTAATGCAACCTCGAGTTTAGCCTGCATTTGAGCGACGTTTGCCTCCGCTTGCTCAACAGCGGCCTGACACTCGATGGCGGCTTCATCGAACTCGGGAACAGAGATTTGAGCGAGCAGGTCTCCCTTCTTCACCTTGGTGCCAATATCAACGTTTAGCACCTTGAGATATCCATAAGCCTGTGAATAGAGATCGGCTTCTTCAAACGCGTGGACCGAGCCGGGCTGGGTGGTTGTCCGCGCGAGTCCTCCCTGGCGGGGCGTGGTGACTTCAACCTTCACGGATTCATCGCGACCATTGTCTTTACTTGGAGGTGCCGCAAGCAACGTCGAGTCTATCGTGTGCAACATAGACCGCGCCGAGACGGCGATGCCGGTCAAAACGATGATACCCGCGGCAGATAGCTGAAAGCGGGTCATGCCTGTCATCAGCATCGGACCTCCTGAAGAGTAGACATAAATCGGCGGCCGCGGCCAATGAACGACCATCGTGCAGTGGCCTTCATCTTCGACAAGCGCCGATTCAGCAAGTTGCTGCCGATGTCGTTCCGGTGTGACTCATCCTATCCGTCCGATCGCGATCAAGTCCACAGCGCTGTCCGGTCGTCGCGATCGAATACCAACAAATAACGGAGACCAAGGAATCGCAGGTTACCTTGCGAAATATTAACCCCTGAAGTGGACACCGTTTCACCAAAACATCCCAAGACGCGTCCAAAAACCACCGGCCGTACTCCAACCGCTGTTAACCTCGAATGGAGTTGTCAATGTATAGTTGAACATGATTCGAAGTCGATCGGCTAAGTACCAATTGACGCCGAGCGTTGCTTGAGGAAGCAGCGTGCCAACCGGTTGCCCCTGTACGGCGACGGGAGCATTGCTGTCCAGGAAATCGAGATAGGAGAGTCGCGCCGTCAACTCCCAGGCACCTCCTCCTTTTTCAGTGATGTGATCGTTCGACGAGAATCGTGATAGCACGGGGCGATTAACAATGACGGGGCCAAAGACGCCAGTCTCAGTCAGGTATTTGCGGTGTTCACCTGTGAGAAAATATCCCGCATTGACATAGCTGCCATGATAAAACACAGGGGGGCCATCATGCTGAGCGACGATCGTGCAGTAGAACTCCGCCTGCATCCAAGCTGAGCCGTGGACCACGGCCCATTGCAAGTTAACTAATTGCTGAAAACTGGCAGGGATGGTGATCTTTGGAACAAAAGGTGACTCCGATGAATCGCCTAACTCCAGTAGCGGCGAACGAGGGCGCTGGTTCACGGCGATGATTCCGTAGTCAGCAAATCGCTCGGACAACGCGAGGCCAAAGTGCATTAATCGTGTTCCGTTATCTTCATTCCATACCAACTTCGTGAAGCGAGCTGTCAAGGCAGTGTCGCTGGTGATCCCAAATTGCACGTCTGAAGGATCCGTCCCGGATTGGAAGATACCTGCGGCAAGGGTGGAATCTGTCGCAGAACTATAGCGAACGAAGCCGACACCCCAATTTCGGGCTGGATCGAGTGTGTTGATCGGAGATCTTTCAGCGAAAGCGAACGTATTGGCACTGGTTCCACCTTCCAGGCTGAACGGCTCTCTCATGTGCCCAAGCTTGATCTCTCCTCGGTCTTTAACACTTCCAAATCCGAAATAAAGATCACGTAAGACAACATTGCCACTGGCAAGATCGATCTCGCCAATGTACCTCGACTCAGGGGAGAGTTTGCCCTCTGCACCTATCCGAGCACGGCGGAACGCAAATTCGTTCGGCAAGTCGCCGAACGTGCTTAGATTGGCAGCATTCTGGAATGGCTCAATGGAATCGATGTCGATGCGGCCCCGCAATCGAAACACTTGGCTGTCACTGAAGCGGCGAGGCGGCGTCGCATAGTATCTGCTGATCGCCGACATTGAATTGTCCGGCGAATGTTGCGAATTCAGGAGATCATCGGGCGATGGGACCAATGGAGTATCGGTACGAGGCCGCAGTGGCGCGGCAGCGGAGTCGGCGTCGTAGAAATAAGTCGGCGTCGGCAACTCGCCAGGCTCACCTCCAAAACATGTTGGAAGGATCAGCTTCGTCAACAACACTAGGCAATACACCGACCGAACGCCGTATCGCGGGCTGAGCGATCTTGTCGTCACGTCTTGCAGTGATTGCCGCACTGGAAACCCCGACTCTACAACTTCGCCAGGTTTTCACTTCTGAAGTTCGGGATTAAGTCCTCAACACGGTCGCCCACTGCCGAGTACAGGCAGTCTCGTCAACAATTTCGCTCAACAGCCGAAACATTAGAAGTCGACCTGGAACCGGCTAACGAACAACTCGGCGGTGCTATACCCCTTGGCCGTGTTGTTTAGCATGGCGTGGATCCAATTGAATTGAACTTTTGTATGTGCGTTAAGTTGCCAAGTCAGACCCACAGTTGTGTCGGTGAGAACACCGTTCCCTGCTTTGCTGGTGCCTGTGAATGTGTTTTTCGCTGAATCATAGTAGTGACCATCCAGTTTTGACGGATTCCGGAGTTCAACAAATGACAAACGCCCAGAGACTGACCAGCAACACCAACCGCGAACTCAGTCTCCCTTGATAGTAA
>CBIHQO010000317.1:0-7382 GCA_966211735.1 uncultured Schlesneria sp. | reverse complement strand
ATGGTGTCGTGGGCCCTGGCATCCGACAGCAGCCGGATGCCCCAGCGTCGGACGTGATGTTCCGATTGCTGCAAGTTCTCGATCAAAAACGGCTGGTCCACCAGTCCCAATACGTAGAGCGTGTGCAGGGCTCGTAACTTCAGCTCTACCGTGGCTTCGTTCTTGAACATCGCGAGTAGCTCGTCGCGGGAGGTCGTCTGCGTGGCGACGTTCCAATCGCCGTGGCTGGCGAGATCCATCAAGCGGCGACGTGCCTGGCGAACGAACCATTCATTGCGATGCCGATGCAGGGCAATCAACTCGGTGACCGACAGTGCCTTCAAATCAATGCGGCTCGCCTGTGGTTCGCCGTAGCTGACCTTATAGATGCGACCTGATTTGCGATGCACGCCGGTCTGTTCATGGCATTCACCCGTGTCGCTCCAATCGAGGAGATAGACTGCTCCGTCTGGTCCGTAGCTGAGATCGATGCCGCGGAACCAGGGATCGGCGGCGAACAGCATGTCGGGTTCGTGTCGCCCCACGTACCCCGCACCGCGCGGTTCCAGTCGTTCGACGTTGACTCGTCGACCATGCAGGTTCAGTGTCAGCAGTCGGCCGCGATAAGCGGCGGGCCAGTTGTCGCCGAGGTAGATCGTCATCCCGCTGTGAGCGTGTCCGCCCCCCAGTCGATCGTGTTCCCCTTTTACGTTGCGAGAGTCGGTCCAGTCCTTGCCGGTATCCCAGTGATAATTATCGGCGTGCGTGTCGATTGTCATGTAGACATGAGGGTTGGGGTCTTCGCTATGCGGGCGGCGAAAGTGAGCCCCCGGGATCGCATGCCACAAGTGGCCGTTGACCGTGTTGATGAAGAACGCTTCGCCCTGTTCGTTCCAATCGTGTCCCCACGGATTGGTCGTGCCATGACACAAGACTTCGACGATAGCATCCGCGCTGTTCTGAGCGGGGGGTATCAGCCCCCCGGCATTCTGTTTGCCATCCGGCGGACCGCTTTGGACCTCAACTTGAATCGGGCCAGGGGGCTCACGCCCCCCGCTCAGGGATGACGTTGCTGGCCGGAACCGCCATAGGCCACCGAACAGCGGGACTCGCATTTCGTCGGGTGTCCCCGGAACTCCCAATCGACCGGGACTCGATGCTCCACAGCGACCGTAAAGCCAGCCATCGGGGCCCCATTTCAGGCCGTTGGCGAACGTGTGGTGGTTGTCGGTTGCGGGAGTAAACCCGTCGAGCATCACGACTGGAGCGCCATCGGGCTTGTCGTTGCCGTCGCGATCGGGAATATAGATCAACTGAGGCGGCGTCATCAGCCAGACCCCATCGTTGCCGATGGCAAGTCCTGTCAGCATCTGCACGTCGTCGGTGAAGACGGTCCGCTTGTCGAAGCGGCCATCTCCGTCGGTGTCTTCCAGGATCAGCACGCGGTCTCGCAGGCTGAAGTCGAACTTCTTGGTGCGATCACCGTACGTGTAGTTTTCGGCGACCCACAAGCGGCCGCGTTGATCCCAGGCCATGGCGATCGGGTTCTGCACGTCGGGCTCGGCCGAGAAGACCATCACCTGGAAACCGTCGGGAACGCGAAACCCACGAGCTGCCTCGTCGGGTGGCAAGGCCTTTGTCGTCGTGTCCTGCTCGGTGTTGATCGGATCTGGAAAAGAACCTGGTTTCGGCGAGTCCGCGGCACCGGTCCACAGCAACCTGAGAAACAAGACGACGACGATGGAAACGGAAGCGGCAATGATACGCATGGCAGACCAGCATCAGGTCAAAGGTGGAAGTCGCCTAACGGTCCAGGTCGATGGTGATCGTCGCCGCATCGCGATCGTATTGAATATTCGCGGCGGGAACCTTGAAGTACGTCGCCAGCGTGACTTGCAGGGCGATCATGTCGTCAATCCGCTGGAGGCGACAGAACGTGCGGCCGTCATTGGCCAGGAACGTGTAGTCGCTGCCCGCTTCGTTCAACGGCTTGAGCACCGTGGCGGTGAACTTGCCCGCTTCGGCTTCCGACAGTTGTCGATTGATCGTGATCGTGACACTCGGCAATGTGCTTTCGCCGGTCATTGCCTGTCGAGCCAGCAGTTGCAGGTTGGGCCAGGCGGTGGCGAGTGAAAGGATTGCCGGCCCCGCGGCTTGCTCAAACTGTTCGCGGTTTCCGGCAGCCGCCAGTTGATCCAGGATCTGGTCGGCCTGCGACAGGGCTTCCAGGATTTGAGGCTTCACGGCCTTGATGCGTTCAGGCAGCTTTTCCAGCCAGACGCGGTCCGCTTTGATCCCTTCGTCCCAATTGTCAACCAGTGACTTGGGAAGCCAGCGCCCGTCATGTTTGACGTAAACAACTTCGGACGGTTCCTCGTCCGTCGGTCCACGTATTGCGATGACCTCTTCGGCTCCATCCGTGCGGACCGGCGTGACGGTGACTCCGGCAAATTGACGAGCCAGATTTGCCCCCAGTGCCAAACCGATCGCATCAAACTGCTGAGGCGTCGCCGACGTCTTACCCGGCAGCAATGATCGAGCCGTCACCTTCTTCAGAGTCGCCAGTTCCGCCGCGTCGCTGTTCGACAGATGACTGAGTATTTCCAGTGACGAATCCCAACTCTTGCGATACGGCTCCACTTCGGGGCGATTGCGAAATAGATCCAGATCGAGAATCAATTCCTTCTTCGTCTTCAAGACGTCGATGGTTTTGCGGGCCGTCCCGATCAGCCGAGACCAGACCTCGGGATCCATCCGATTTGCAAACTCATGGATCAGCCCATCGATGTCGGCTTGATACGACGGAGGCAAAAAATCGTAGGCTTCAGCCAGGTTCCCCTGTTCGAGTGTCTGCAGCGTCTTCGTGACCGCTGCCGCCGCCGAATTCGCCTCGATCGCCACCGGGACTGATGGCGTCATCGGCTCATTGGGTTTGGGCACGTCTGTCGTCGAGGCTGGTTTTTCGACAGGCTTCGTGGTTGGCGTGGTGGCCTCGGTAGAGGTTGTTTCGGGAGCAGGTGGCTTTGGGGTCGAACCGCTACACCCCAACACCCAAACCGCCATCCCCACTGTCAGTAGCGCGCTGTACCGATTGACTGCCATGAACGATGCTTTCAGAAAGTTCCACCAATCCCTGAGCCGCCGCAGATCATAACCAAGCCCTGCGATCTTCGCGCGGTTGACGAGTTTTAGCCACAGATGAAACACAAATCAGAATCGCTGAACGGTGTGTTATGTCGCATACGTCCTCTAGATCCTACTTGTCCCATCGAAAGGGGACTTCTGCGACTTAGGGGACCTATGCCAGATTGATCCCCTTCCAATCGCCATCGTCGTTATCCCACGATTTCGCGGATGATCTTCCCTTCGACGAACGTCAGGCGTTCGTTGCGACCGAGGTGGGGGTAGGTCAGTTGGTGCTGGTCCAGACCCAACTGGTGCAGGATCGTCGCGTGGATGTCTCGGAAGTGGTAGGGGCGATCGATCGCGTGCAGGCCGATGGCATCGGTGGCTCCGATCACCTGCCCGCCTTTCACACCGCCACCGGCCATCCACATTGAGAATCCGAGGTTGTGATGATCACGGCCTTTGCCACCCTCAGCTTCGGGTGATCGTCCGAATTCCCCACCCCAGACGACGAGCGTGCTGTCGAGCATCCCGCGGCGCTTGAGATCCTTCAGCAAGGCCGCGATCGGCTGATCCGTTTCCGACGCCTTGCGCAGGTGATTCTCTTCGATGTCGCCGTGAGCGTCCCATTGCAAGTTGCCGGCCCCGCCACCAGAGACCACACAGACGAAGCGAACGCCGTTCTCCACGAGCTTGCGAGCCAGCAGGCAGCGACGACCGTAGTCGTTGGTGGTTTCGTTTCCTATTCCGTACAGGTCGAGCGTTTCTTGCGGCTCTTTGGAGAGGTCCAGGATTTCGGGGGCTTCCGACTGCATGCGGAACGCCACGTCGTACGCGTTGATCCGTGCATGAAACTCTTCGTCGGCGGGATCGAGGGTCGATTCATTCAGATCGCGAATGAACTGCAGCGTTCGTTTTCGCTGATTGGCGCTGACGTGCTTTGGCAGGTCCAGGTTCAAGACGGGTCGCTCGCCCGGCCGAAACATCGTCGGTTGGTAGATTGCAGGCAAGAAGCCGTTCATGTACATCGGCTGCCCCGCTTCGAGAGCCCCCTTTGGATCGGGCATCACGACGTAGGCGGGTAACGACTGACTTTCAGAGCCCAGTCCATACAGCATCCACGAACCCATGCTGGGGAATCCCGGCGTCGTCCGACCCGAGAAGAGTTCGTACTGCGCGGCCGAGTGGACCACCATGTCACCGTGACACGATCGCAGGACCGCGATGTCGTCGATGCAGGTGGCCACGTTCGGAAACAGGTCGGAGACTTCGATGCCACTCTCGCCATACTTTCGGAATGTGCGATTCGTTCCCAGCAATCGTGCATCGCGTTGAATGAACTGGTACTTCGCATCGCCGAATTCCGCCGGTCGCACCTGGCCGTTTAATTTGTTGAGCAACGGCTTCGGATCGAACGTCTCCAGGTGACTGGGGCCACCCGCCATGAAGAGAAAGATGACCGACTTGGCCTTCGCGGCGTGATGGGCCTGCTTAGACATCAGCGGGCTGATCGGTGCGGCTCGCAACTGTTCGTCGTGTAACAACGATGCCAGGGCCAGCCCGCCAAACCCACAGCAGGCATCGCGTACGAATTCGCGCCGCGTGCGGGTGACTTTTGAATGCGGAAATTGTTCAGGGAACATAAAGGAACTCGTTCAGGTTGAACATGGCCAGAGCAAATTCGTTCAGCGGTTCGTCGCGCAGGAATTCCAGCGATCGCTGTCGCTCCGGAGGAGTCGGCGAGCGGCCGACGGTCCATTGAAACGCGAGCGTGACTAATCGCTCGTGATCGCTACCTGCGGACGCCTGCAGACGAGCTGCGAAGGACTTCGCCAGATCATTCGAGAGGCCGCCATTCAGCAACTCCAGGGCCTGGGGGGCATGAGTGCTGGCATCTCGGCGTGCACAACTGTTCTGTAACGTGGGAGCATCCAGGTTCTCCAGGAACGGGAGTCGCAGGTTGCGCTTGGCAATCAGATAGATGGAGCGCCGGTCATGTTCGCGCACGTCAGGGGTCACCTGCCACTGCGATGGCTTATACAGCAGTTGGACGAGTTCTTTGTCGACCGGCACGATCACGCTGGCGCCTCCCTGCTTTTGATTCAATCGCCCGGAAGCAGACAGCATGGCATCGCGCAGTTCTTCGGCGGACAGACGACGACGATTCGCACGCCATAGCAACCGGTTCTCGGGATCGATCCGTTCGGCGAGCGAATGACTCGAACGACTCGATTGCCGATACGTGTGACTGAGGACCATCGCACGATGCAGCGGCTTCCAGTGTCGGTCGTTTTCCAGAAGCGTTCGTGTCAACCAGTCGAGCAGTTCTGGATGGCTGGGGCGATCTCCCTTCAGCCCGAAGTCATTGGCCGTCTTCACCAGTCCCATGCCAAAGTGATATTGCCAGAGCCGATTGACGAGAACGCGCTGCGTGAGCGGCGGGTCGGTTCGATTGAGCCACGTTGCCAGTTGGCTGCGCGGATCCGTGGAATCCGCAGTCAGCTCGGGCACTTCATCCGGAACCAACACGCTGGGTGGCCGTGGACCAACAGGTTCGCCTTTTTTCTCCCACACGCCGCGTCGCAGAACGTGGATGGTGGTGCGCTTGTCGAAATTGTTTTGCGTGCATGGGATCGTCGCCAGTGGTGGCGGCAACTGATCTTCGAGGACCTCGATCATGTCGGCGAGTCGAACTCGTTCGGCACCGGACAACAGGCGTGCCTGCTTTTGCAGGGCAGCCATTTCGTCTCTGATGCGCTTGGTGGTCGCTTCCCATTCTTGCTGCGTCGCGGCGTCTGCCAGCACCAGATTGCGTTCGTCAGTCGCGGCCAGATACGCCTGTAAGCGGTAATAGTCCTTCTGTGTCACCGGTTCCAGCTTGTGATTATGACAGCGAGCACACCCGACAGTCAGACCGAGGAACACGGCGCCCAGGATATCGGTTCGTTCGGTCAGCACTTCGTTGCGACTGAGCGCGATGTCGGGATTCCCCGCGTTGCGACGGACCGGCCCCAGCCGATGAAAGATCGATGCCGTCAGACATTCATTGTCATTGGGACCGATCTCGTCCCCGGCAATCTGTTCGGCGAGAAACCGGTCAAACGGCTTATCCTTGTTCAGCGACTCAATGACATAGTCACGATAACGCCAGGCATCGGGGATGGTTCGGTCGTACTCATAGCCTTCGGTTTCGGCAAAGCGAACGACATCGAGCCAGTGCTGCGCCCAACGCTCGCCGTATTGCCAGCTTCCCAACAGACGATCGACGACTCGTTCGTACGCATCGGGTGACGTGTCGGCGACGAAGGCTTCGATGTCATCTGCTTCCGGTGGCAGACCGGTCAGGTCAAAGGTGACTCGACGAATCAGTTCGACTCGACTGGCTTCGGCCGCATGCGGCAACTGTGCGGCTTCCAGCTTCACCAGCACGAACGTATCGATCGGGGAGCGCGGCCAATTCGCTTCCGACACCGTTGGAGGAATCGCGGATTGAAGAGGCTGAAATGCCCAATGACTGCGAGCGGCCTTCACACCGGAGGGATCCGCTTCGACGATGTCACCCTGGCGCGGATCGGTAACTCCTTTGTCGATCCAGCGGACAAAGTCGGCGATTGTTGCCTCGGGCAGCTTAGGCTTGTCGGGGGGCATCGCCAGCCCACCTTCGTGCCGCAGCGCTTGAATCAGCAGGCTCTCCGCAGGTTTGCTCGGGACAGCGGCAGGTCCAGTCTCGCCCCCTTTCAGGACCGCGGCCCGCGAATCAAGCAACAGGCCGCCCTGCACGTCCTTGGCGGTGTGTGAATGGCAGCAATAGCACTCGGCCTTGAGGACCGGCTCGATCTTGTCGCGGAAGAACTGAATCTCTTCGGCATCGTCAGCTGCCGCGATCTTGCTCAGGCAGAGCAGTGCGAGAATGCACAGAGACCGAACGGCATGCCGGCGCTTCTGCGTGATGCGTTTCTTCCGTGGTTCATGGTGCTGAATCATTGCGGATCTGTTCCACCGAGCGGACAACCGATTTGCAACTGCGTTCCGTTCAAACACTGTAAGCACTCCGACAGGACTGCGGTACTGCACTTTGTCGTGAGGAAGCCGCACTGATGGCGGTAGTCGTTTCGTGGTCGTCAATTAAGGGTTGAAGAAGAGGTCTGGAGGTATCAAGGCCCTGTTTCCTTACGATTTGGCAGAATTTGTCAGTCCATGGCAGTGGTTTGGGGGGGGTGGAAGATTTGCCCCTTGAAAAACAAGGGACATCGCGAAAGGGACAGACAAATGCGAGT
>CBIHQO010000316.1:0-7404 GCA_966211735.1 uncultured Schlesneria sp. | reverse complement strand
ACATGTGTTGATCATTCCGCGGAAGCCAATTCCCTCTCTGGCACACGCGACTGCTGAAGATCAATCCCTGCTGGGCCACTTGCTGCTCGTCGCGGGAAAACTTGCGGTCGAACTGCACCTCACCAATGGTTTTCGCACGGTTTTGAATAGCGGTCGCGATGGGGGCCAAACAGTTGATCATTTGCACGTGCATTTGCTTGGCGGTCGATCTTTGGGCTGGCCACCTGGTTAGCCGCCGTTCTTGAGTCGAGGGCGGCAGGACGTCGCCTCATAAATTCCCACCTTTGATTTCCCAACGAGGAGTTCCCTGATGGCAGCTCGGAAGCTTGTTCTAGTCAGCGCGGTATTGGTCGCAATGGTCACATTGCTTGCGGCGCAGAACGCTCAGACACCGAAGACCGGTTTGGCAATGTCGTCTGCAGCGCAAGGTTTTTTGTCGGCGCTGACACCCGCGCAAAAGGGCGAGGCGACATTCAAATTTGATGATCCCGAGCGATTGAACTGGCACTTCATTCCCCGTCCGCGAAAGGGATTGCCGCTGAAGTCATTGGAAGGTGGGGCGCTCAAAGCAGCTCACGCCTTCATCCGCAGTGGACTCTCTGATGCCGGATACGATCAGACGCTGAACATTATGAGCCTGGAAGAACTGCTGTATCTGCTGGAGACCGGGGATCGATCCGAGCGTCGCGAGCGCCGTGATCCAAACAAGTACTATCTCAGTGTCTTTGGCGAACCGGCGGAAACGGGTGACTGGGGCTGGCGTCTGGAAGGACACCACGTTTCCTTGAACTTCACGATCAAGGACGGCAAGGTTATTTCGAGCACTCCCGAATTTTTTGGTGCCAATCCAGGAACAGTCGAAGCGGGCAAAGGCCGCCAGATTCGCGTTCTAGGACCTGAGGAAGATATTGCACGACAAATTCTGAAGCACTGTACTGCTGAACAGCAGAAATTGTGCTGGATCAGCAAAGAAGCTCCGGGTGAAGTGCCAGGACCAAATATGCCTCAAGCGGTCGTCGCTGCTCCAGTCGGTCTCCCCTATGCTCAGATGTCGGAAGACCAGAAGAAGCTCGTGCAAGAACTGCTGACCGAGTATTTGAAGAATCTGCCAAGTGATGTCGAGCAAGAACGTCGCACGGCAATCAACAACGCTGGAATCGACAAGCTGTTTTTTGCGTGGTACGGGGGAAGCGAATTGCACGATCCTCACCACTACCGGTTGCAAGGACCGTCATTCGTGGTCGAGTACAACAATACTCAGAACAACGCCAATCATGTGCATTCCATGTGGCGAAACTTGAGTGGAGACTTCGGGGTCTCGGTGAAGTAAGCGGCCGAGTGAGACGGCGATTCGCCCGACAAAGAACACAGACGGCTGACCCGAAAGGTCAGCCGTCTGCTATTGATATGATCTGTCCGATGTCAGATCAGTTTGTCGGAACCAACCGGGCAGGCGGTACGGCCGAGGCAATCTTCGAGAAGACCGTTCGCATCTGGTCGGACATCGAAGCCACCGTTGTTCCCGCGGGAACGTCCAGCCAGTAGCCTTTTCCCAGCCACGCGGCTGCCTTCATCAGGTTGCGATCTGCGACGGATCCGACGCTGACCGTGTGAACGGTGTATCCCTTATCGATGGCGATCTTCACCTTTGCTAACACGTATTTTGCATTCGAGTCAGTGGTCGTGTAGTCGGCGGCCCCGTCTCCGTTGTAGTCAAACATCGTGTTCCAGTTCCAGCCCGCTGGCAGGGCCGAACTGTCGCCGGAATCGATCGTGTTCGCTTGACCATCCGTCATCAGAATGATGGCGGGTCGCGAGCCGTCTCGCTTGTAGGTGTCCAACATTGCGATCGCGTCCTTCATGCCGCCCCCCATATTCGTGGCGTCACTGTAGTAGGCCGCTTGCTTGTAATTCATCAGTTTCGCAATCGTGGCATAGTCGCTGGTGATCGGATTGGCGCTGATATTGATGACGGGGAACGCCGGATTGGAGTCGTTCAACGTCGTCTCCATTCGGTGATTGGTGTCGTAGCTGACCATCCCCAGGTGATCGTCAAATCCCAGTTGCGTCAGGTAGTCGCACAACAACTGCTGTCCATCCTTGCAGGCC
Organism: uncultured Schlesneria sp.; assembly: GCA_966211735.1. Taxonomy (GTDB): domain Bacteria; phylum Planctomycetota; class Planctomycetia; order Planctomycetales; family Planctomycetaceae; genus Schlesneria. Next base: position 5,295 of record CBIHQO010000316.1, on the reverse strand, counting down.
TGGAAAGGATAGTGGCGGGTCTTCCACAAGTCCTTGTTCGCGGAGTGTTCCGGATAGCTCTTCATGACGTAGCACAGGAACGTCATTCCACCGTACATATCCAGGTAGCCGTAGTTTGGTAGCGCCGTGCTGGTTTGCACGTAGCTGACATATCCGGACCAGCTACCCCCGCTGTAGGGATAGTTGTTGTTTGTCAAACCATATTTGGCCATCACGCTGGTGGCCGAGTACGTGTGCGTTGGCAGTGCCACCGTTTGTGACGTGCTGCCAACTTTGTAAGCGGTGATGGCAACCGACGAGATTCGCTTTCCTGAATTACTGCCGGTACCGGAATAGGTCGCGGTCTTGGTTGACGTACCGCTGATGGTGAACGTCTGCGTGTTGTTGTTGGTGAAGGTCAGGACAACGCTTTTCATTCCCGTCGTATTGGTAATTGCGACGCTGGTTCCCTTAAATGTGACCGTCCCCGTCACGCTGGAACTCGTCTGCTGTTGCGAGAAATACTCCGGGGTATAGGGCAATGTTCCCAACGTCAACGGTTGCAGGTCACTCCAGACCATCGCCAGGCCGTCTTCGATCTGGCTTTTGGTCAAACCAGTGGCGACTTCGTCAGTGAAGTAGCTGTCGAAATTCATCGATCTCGAAAAATCCTGAACGATCACCAAGTCTCGCGGATCGACAAAGGCGACAGCGTCGGTACGGATCGTGGTTCCGCTAGTGGCAAACAACGAAGGTAATTTGCCGTCTGGAGCCGAGGTGTTTGCACCATCTCGGCGGGCACTCACTTTGACGACGTTGGTCTGGTTGGCACCAGCAGTCCAGTCGATCTTGTAGGTTTTGGAAGAGCTGTCGTAGTAGCGACGACCAAACGACACATCGGTTGACGCGACGTAAACATTGTTCATCTGTGCAACCTCGGCTGCCTTAATTCGGGCTTGGGCCTGCGCATAGGCAAATACGTCACCTGGTTGATTCCCACCATTTGCCAGTGCATTTGTGATTTCCATCGCTCCCGCCAGCGAAGCGGAATCGACGGCGGCCTGCATCTGCGATTTTTTCAATGCAGCAACGCCGATGTCGACGGCCAACGCCGTGATGGCCAAGGCGGCGATCATGCAGATGGCACCGACCACGAGAAAGACCCCTCGTCGCGTCGGAGACATCTCCGACCATGTGGTAGGGAGCTTTTTGAAATAACAACGCATGTGGAAATTCCTTCAAGGGGCGGCAAGCCAGTCGCCGCAGCGGTGGAGAATATACGGGTAGAATCAGCAGAAAATCGGGTTGTGGACGATCGACCAAGATGCAACAGGTGAACGGATCTGCTACTGCACCATGGTGTTTTTCCCTTTCCGATAGACGACTGACGCTGTGATCGTGTTGTTGGTTGTCGGGAAGAACGTGACCGAGCAGATTGCAGAAAAGGGGACGGTGGCATGGATCTTAAACATCTGCAGATTGTTGTTGGGATCTCCCAGATCGAATGCCGAGCCGGCAGAAGTGCCATCGGCGTGGGTGATCGTGATCGTGACTTTGCTGCCATCGATCTTTTCTGCGGTTAAGAAATTCCGAATATCTTGAATCACCTTCTGGTTGATCGTTTGTCCCGATTGCAATTTGCTGGAATAGTCCATCGAGGCCAATCGACCTGCTTCGCGCAGGGAGGTCGTCAGCGTTTGAGCCGATACAATCTGCATCCCTGTCTGTATCGTCCCCATCGCCAGAGTGATGAAGACGGGAAGCACAAATGCCATTTCCACGGTGGCAGCACCGTGGCGCTGCGTCGAGCGAGTTTTCGCTCGCGGCGCGGGACAGGCATTGGCTGATTCGGAACGCATTTTGAGATCCCTGGACACTTGTCCAATCATTCATGTCGCAAGACGGATTGCCCGGTCACAGTTGCGTTCTTCACCCAGAATGGCGGTATCAGCGCCACTTGGCTGTAGGGAACCGTCACTTGCACGATATACAGATGGCCCTGGTCAATGCTCGAGAGTTCGACGTTGGGCAGCGCGTTGTAGTTGATTGTTGACGGGTTCACGTTTGGCGTATCAAAGACACCGGCATCACGGATCAGAACTGTCGCGGCACCGGGTTTAATTGCTTTATCCACGATTTGCCGGACCTGAGCTTGAACCTGGGCCGTGGTGATGCCATCTGTGCTGCCGTATCGAGCGCCACTTTTAGCGGCAGCTTTCAGCATGTGCGAAACGAACAAGACGTGCCCGAACTCCATCAGTGCCGCAAGGAACATGATGAAAATTGGCAAAGTCAGTGCCACTTCCACCGCGGTAGATCCACGTCGGTGCGGCCTGTGATTCGAATTGCGTTGATAGATGCGTATCATGGTTCCTGGCCCTGGGTCAGCCACAGCAAGAGGATGCAGTGCTCCGTCTGACCACCCGAAACCTAGTTCGCATTTTCAGTCGTGCTGACGAAATTCCAGAAGAAATGGAAATTTCTCCGTCTTGTGGTCGACACATGGAAATAGACCGGAGAGGGGTCCAATTTGTCCGCTGGTAGCGGTTAGAACGGCAAAGAGTCACAATCTTGCCCAATTGACATTTAAGGACACCTTGCTTTGACCAATTGGCACTCTCCAACTCGGCGCGCGTTTCTCGGTCACTATGCCGGTGGCATCGGCGGCCTCGCCTTAGCTCACTTACTTGGTCGCGCAGCGCATTCGGAAACACACACGCCGGGCTGGTCGGCGGTCACAAGTCGGCCGCGGGCTAAAGCGGTCATCTGTCTGTTTCAGCATGGCGGCCCCAGTCAAATGGACTTGTTTGATCCGAAGCCCGAACTTCAAAAGTGGCACGGCAAGCCCTATCCCGGCGGCGATTTGGAAGTTCATTTTGAAAAACAACAGGGAAATGTCCTCGGCAGTCCATTTAAGTTCTCAAAGCACGGCACATCGGGATTGGAGCTTTGCGAACTGCTTCCTCACACGGGACAGATTGCCGACGACATCTGCCTTGTCCGCTCGATGAATACGGAATCGGTTGATCACGAGTCCGCGTTGCGACTGATTCACAGTGGAAAATTCCTGGCGGGGATGCCCGCGTGGGGCGCGTGGGTCAACTATGCCTTGGGCAGCATGAATGAGAATCTTCCTGCGTATGTCGTCTTAGGCGATCCCGGTGGATTGCCGGTCGACGGTGAGCGGAACTGGACTGCCGGATTCTTGCCGGCGGTGTACCAGGGAACACCATTTCGCTCCGGCCCATCTCCGGTTCTGAATCTCCAGTCTCCTTCGGGAACTTTGCCACGGGCGAGACGAAATCAATTGGCACTCCTGGAGGAACTCAATCGCGATCACTTGATTCGGCACCCTGAAAACGATGAGTTGGCTGCACGATTGGCAAACTTTGAAACCGCTGCACGGATGCAGACGGCTGTCCCGGGCGCACTTGATCTGTCTGAGGAAACCGAGGCAACTCGAACTCTGTACGGCTTGGACAATCCCGCCTGTCAGGAATATGGGACTCGCTGCCTGCTGGCACGTCGCTTGATCGAGCGAGGCGTCCGATTCGTGCAGATATTTCTAAACGGTCAGCCGTGGGATACGCACAGCAAGAATGCCGAAAGCCTGAAGGGGCTTTGCGCGCGAACAGATCAACCGAGTGCCGCGCTTGTGCAGGATCTTAAGCAGCGAGGATTGCTGGATGACACCATTGTTCTCTGGACAGGTGAATTCGGTCGACTGCCCGTATCCCAAGGAACTGACGGTCGCGATCACAATCGTAAGGGATTTTCGCTCTGGCTTGCCGGTGGCGGGTTCAAGCGAGGCTATGTCCATGGTGCTACCGACGAATGGGGTTACTCCGCAATTGAGAATGTCGTCACCGTTCACGATCTGCATGCGACGTTGCTGACTTCACTTGGGATTGATCATCATCGATTGACTCATCCCCATGAGGGACGTGAGGCCAGCCTGACCGATGCTGAGGTCACTCATGCGCGAGTCGCTACGGAATTACTGGCCTGAACGGACTGGCGAAATCGACGGTACTTTGCCAAGATCGATGTCACACTTCTGCCTTGATTTCAAATCAATCTCAATTCCCTCGCGGAGATATTCTTCATGGACCAAATTCCATTTGGGACCAATGATTTTGCCGAGAATCCAGAACCGCGCGTTCCTTGCGTCTTGTTGTTGGATGTTTCCGGGTCCATGGGTGGGCAGCCGATCAGCGAATTGAATGAGGGGCTGACCATTTACAAGGACGAGCTTGTTGCCGATTCGCTGGCGTCAAAGCGGGTGGAAGTCGCCGTTGTCACGTTTGGCGGCATGGTGCAGACGGCATGTGACTTCACCACGGCCGATGCGTTCTATCCGCCGAACCTGACGGCGACCGGCGATACGCCGATGGGAGCAGCGGTGAATCAGGCGGTGGACATGGTTCACGAACGGAAACAGATCTATCGCGCCAACGGCATCGCGTACTATCGTCCTTGGATTTTTTTGATCACAGACGGGGCACCGACTGACGAATGGAAATCCGCAGCGCAGCGCGTCATTGAAGGAGAAACAAGCAAAGCATTCTCCTTCTTTGCTGTCGGGGTCGAGGGGGCCAACATGGACATCTTAAAGCAGCTTTCCAAACGAGAGCCATTGAAGCTGAAAGGGCTGCGATTTCGCGATCTCTTTCAATGGCTGTCAAACTCGCAGCAATCGGTTTCGCGATCGACTCCCGGTGATGAGGTTCCTCTCCAGAATCCGACGACGCCAGACGGCTGGGCGGCTGTTTGATTGCGGCCCGATGGTTCGATGTTCGATGTCTGTCGAGGTTGAAGGCCTAAATGATGTGGAAGGTGCTCGCAAAAAGCGTTCAAGGCTCCAGCCACAAGCGACTGCAAACCGTTTGTCAGGATGCCTGTCAGACAGCGGTCCACCACGCGAGCGGAATACCTGTGTTGGTCTTAGCGGTGTCCGATGGAGCCGGCAGCGCTGAACACTCGGACATCGGTTCGCAGATTGCTTGTCGTGCTATTCAGGAACTGATCGCTGAAAAACTGCGAGACCAGACGGACTTCTTGCCCATCATGCGTGACGAAGCCGTTTCCTGGTACGAGTATGTGCGAGCCAAGATCCTGCAAGAAGCGGAAGCTCGTTCCGTTCCAATACGGCAACTGGCTTGTACGCTACTCGTCGCCGTGATCGGAGAGTCCGGTGCGGCATTCTGTCAGATTGGGGACGGTGCCATCGTTATTCGCGACCAAGGCGAATTGCGTCCGGTGTTCTGGCCGCAGTCAGGAGACTATGCCAACACGACGAATTTTGTGACGTCGTCT
>CBIHQO010000315.1:0-7407 GCA_966211735.1 uncultured Schlesneria sp. | reverse complement strand
CTCAAGACATTACCAGCCGACGCGAAGCGGAAGCGACCATTCTCCTGAGAGACCGGGCGATTCAGGCCGTCACGCAGGGGATCATCATTACCGATCCCGCGTTACAGGATAACCCTATCATCTACGTGAGCCCGAGCTTCGAAAAGCTGACGGGATATTCGGCGGAGGACGCCTTAGGTAAGAATTGTCGATTTCTTCAAGGCCCCGATACAGACCGGGAGTCCATCGCTCGTCTTAGGAGAGCGATACGTGACGCACAGCCCTGCAAAATAGAACTCCTGAACTATCGCAAAGATGGAACGTCCTTTTGGAACGAGCTATCGATTTCACCGGTGTTCGATCCTCAGGGACGAGTGACGCACTTCGTCGGATCACAAGCTGACGTGACTTCCCGGCGTAAGATGGAAGAACAGCTTCGCCAAGTCCAGAAGATGGAAGCCGTTGGCAGATTGGCCGGTGGCATCGCTCATGATTTCAACAACTTGCTGACAATCATCAACGGATACAGCGAGTTGATCCTGGACACTCTGACGATCGAGAGCAACTTTAGAGAATATGTCGACCAGATCAAGGCCGCCGGCGAGCGAGCGGCAGCGTTGACGGGGCAACTGCTTGCCTTCAGCCGCAAGCAAATGCTGCAGCCCGTCATCGTCGACTTGAATGTTCAGATTCGAGATATGCAGAAACTGCTGCGCCGCTTGATCGGTGAGGATATCGAATTGCTGCTGGACCTGCATTCAGATTTGTCGAGGATCTACGCGGATCGAAGCCAAATTGAGCAGGTTGTTCTGAACCTGATCCTGAATGCGCGTGATGCGATGCCAACGGGCGGTACTTTGATTGTCGAAACGCGGGATGTCGATTTCGATTCCGAATACGTCTCCTTCCATCCTGAAGCTCGCCCCGGACGAAACGTGATGCTGGCGGTTTGCGATACAGGCTGTGGCATGGACAAGGAGACAATTGCCCGCATCTTCGAGCCATTCTTTACGACAAAAGAAGCGGACAAGGGAACCGGCCTCGGCCTGCCAACCGTCTATGGCATCGTGAAGCAGAGCAATGGCCATATTGATGTGTACAGTGAAGTTGGGCTCGGAACAACTTTTAAAGTTTACCTGCCTGCATATAGCTCAGCAGGAGATGCAGTTCCCAATGTCGAACCCCTTCCGCAGGAATTACTACGAGGTACGGAAACAGTCCTGCTCGTCGAGGACGAAGATAGCGTTCGCGCCTTGGCCGCCAAGATTTTGCGATCCAGTGGATACGTCGTACACGAAGCCAGCAATGGAAAGCAGGCGATCGAGCAACTTGAAAATGAAGTCGACCCGATCAAGCTGGTCATCACAGATGTCGTGATGCCTGTCATGGGGGGACGGCAACTCGTGGAACATCTCCACGATCAACGCCCAGATATCAAGATTCTTTTCATGTCGGGCTATACAGAGGATTCTGTGGTTCGCCACGGGATCCTAAGCTCCGTCACCGAATTCCTTCAAAAGCCATTTACAGCGCTCTCACTCACCAAAAAAGTGCGAGAAAGCCTCGATGCGCAGCCGTAACAAGGTATTTGGCTGAATGATTATTCGGTTACTTTGTAACCAATCTGCAGACCTCAGGACGGATACAACCTGTGCCCGCGGCACAACCGGAGCGCGAAGTTCATCGGTGATCTCGCGATCCCATTGAATTCCCGTACAACAACCAATTTCAAAGCGATATTTGTGCTGCACGATTCGCAACGCCATATTCAGTTGCGCACGATATCCATTTAACTGCTCGTGAGGTAAGAGCCATGAGCTCGGAACCGGTCAGTCTAGAGAAATTGGCTGACACCGCTCCCCAGACAGCATCGACAGATTCAGATCGAATCCTGGTCGTTGACGACGACGAAGGCATCCGCCGTTATGTGGGAACCATTCTAAACGCGACTGGCTACGAAGTCCTGTACGCAAACAGCGGTGAGGGCGCGCTTAGGATTTGCGAGCAAGACCCGTCCATTAAGTTAATCCTTGCCGATGTCGTGATGCCCAATTTGGGTGGGCGTCAGTTGGCCAGCCACATCGGCAGTTCACATTCACGGATCAAGGTGATTCTGATGTCGGGTTACCCAAACTTGTCCGGACTTCTCGACGGAATTGCGAGCCGAACGGAAAAGATCAGATCCGAATGCAATTTTATCCAGAAGCCATTCTCGCCGAGCGAACTGACCCGCAAGGTTCGCGAGATCCTGAGCCAACAGGCCGGCGCTGTGCCGTCACAATCCATGTGAGCCCATAGTGAATTCCTGACGAGGCCTATGGGCCACCAATGACTTCATAATTGGCAGAAGAATCATCCGGGGTCTTCAATTCGACTCGTAGCCCCGGGGCATCACGACCAGAGACTTCGACCCGCAACGTGATGACATGCCGACCTGGCGTCAGTTCCACGTTGAACTGCTTGGAGTCAAAAGCATCGGTATCGAACCACGTCTGCACAGGCTCTGTCGAAGTCACGAAAACGGTTGCCTTACCAGCGGCACTGACGTTGATCTCGCCTTGTAGAATCAACACGACTGGCTTGTCGCCCCCTCGAAGTTCTTCCAATGGAAGAATGCCAGAAACGCGACCATAAGCCGAATCCCAATCCGTCGGTTGGCTTCCCAGAACAAACTGCCGAAGATGCTCTAAATGCGGCACTTCGTCGGTCAGTTGCGGTGGCGGCTGACGCAAAACTCGCCAGCGCTGGATGGTTTTCGACTGCTGAACGGCATACGGGCCTGGCTTTCCGAGTTCCGAGATGAACTTTGCCAAGTCCAGCAATTCGTCGCGAGTGAGAAACTTAGTGAGTCCCTGTGGCATGAGCGATTTGCCTTCGAGTTCTTCGTCGATGTCCGCTACCGGGATTTTGACGACGGCTCCATTCGCGTCCCGGATGTTGATCCGTACGTCATCACGATCAATCACGACGCCGGTCAGCACTTTGCCGTTGTCCAGTGCAAAGATCCGCGTGACATATTGCTCTTTGACCGCAAGATTCGGATTGAGAATCGAGTTCAGGACATAGTCGACCGGCGATGAACCGCCAACGGCACTCAATTCGGGCCCCACCTGCCCACCCGCGCGACTGACACTATGGCACTTCATGCAGTTGAGATCTTTGCGTCGAAATATCTTTTCCCCCCTGGCGGCGTCACCTTTGGCAATCACATCGGCCGCAATTCTCGTCACTTCTTCGGGAGTTGGCGGTGGTGCATCGGCCGCGATTCCCGCGGCTTTACTCAACACGTCAGAGAGTGCAGCATCGCTTCGTCCAACGGAGTAGATATAACGGAGCGATCGTTTCGCGACATCGGCGGTCAGTTTTTGCTTGGCAAGCTCCGCAGCCAGCATGTCGGCTCCACCTTTTCGATCTAGAAACGCCGCGATCATTTCGTCAGGGTTGTCCTTTGCCGTCGCTTCGGCCAGGACCTGTGCCCCGGCTTGCGCCGCCACAGGCAGCTCCATTCCAGATAAGCCAGCCGCGGCCTGCATTCGAATTGACAATGGCAGCTCTTTGCCGACGAGTTTCAGCAGTGTCGATTTAGATTCCGCGCTACCGATTGCGACCAACCCCTCAATCGCAACTCTTCGCAGTTCAGCCTTCGTCTTAGAGTCGGTCGCCAGAGACTGAAGTGCTGGAAGTATCGCCGCGTCTTTCCATGTCGAAGCGAGTTTGATCGAGGCCTGCTGCAAAGCGGGGTTCGCGGCGGCAGCATCGCCCGCGACAAGTTTCTCCAACGCAACCAGGTCGCCGGCAGGTTTCACTTTTCTGGTGACCGCCGCATCAGTCATCCACTGCATGGCCTTCAACCGCAATTCAGGCGCAAATCCATCAGGTTGTACGACCTTGTCGAAGACAACCTTCAAATCGTTCGCGTTGCCGCGACTACAGATCATTTCGACAACAGTCCCCTGCCGTTCAGCAGGTAGACGGCCACCTTGAAAGAGCTTCATCAGCGGGCCGACGGCACTTTCAGTTTCGTCGCCACGAACCGACGCAACGCCAGACCCCATCAAGGCAACGACGAGCATGGTTGCTCGCAAGAAACGTCTCATTCCAGATAACTCCATAACCCAGCAATGCGGAGCCAACTTCGGGGGCTTCACAATTCCGTTACTTTGTCAGGACATACAATAACCGGAGCGGCCAATGCCGCTCCGGTTTACTTCAGTCTTAAAACGCCTGTCACACTATTTCTTGGCCCGTCGATCCAGCGTTTTGTTCGTCTCGTTGAGCTGATGCTTCAGATATTCGTCCTGAGGATGAATCAGCGACTCCACAACAACTTCCGCAGCCTTGGCAGCGTCTGAGCCTGCGAAGAAACTGAGAGCCCATACGGCCTGCAATCTGACCGCGCCACTTTCGTCGTTGACCTGAGCGCGAAGCAATTCGAGTGGGTCAGCTACGCGATCGCGCCAGCTTGCCAGAACGCGTGTCGCGGCAGCGCGAGCCTTTGGTTCAGGCGACTTGAGCACCTTCTTCAAAAGATCAGCATCGACGACATTGTGGCTCTGATGCAACCACAAACCTTCCAGCACATGATGGTCGTAGTTGGCATCACCGGTGTCCAACGCACTGATCCACTTCTTGGCCGCTGGAATCACATCGGTTGATGGACGCCCGGAAAGTTCAATCCGAGCCAAATGCCGCGTTCGGTTATCTGGATGCTTGAGCAGATCCAGCAACTTATCGATTGGCTGACCTGCAATGGCAACGGGCTTCAGGAGTTCTCGGCCTTCGTATCGTACGCGATAGACTCGGCCATGATCGTGATCGCGGCTGGGGTCACGCAAGTTATGTTGCATGTGACCAATGATCGGATTCTGCCAATCCGTGAAATAGATCGCGCCGTCTGGACCCACTTCAGTATCACCAGGGCGGAAGTTGGGGTCTGACGAGAACACAATTGGGTCCACTTCAACCGCAGTCAAACTGGAGTCCTTGTCCTGCGGCTTGTACTGCAGAATCCCTTGGAACCCAATCACGTTATTGACCAGAATGTTCCCACGGAACTCTTCCGGGAAATGACTGCTGCTGAGGACTTCAGTCCCCGAACAAGGGCGTGTCCGCTGCTTATACACTTGTGGCGGGCTGGCATGCTTGTGCGGGTAGTCGATGTCGCCAGAGAACAGAACGGCGTGATAGGGTTGTGATCCGGTTCCATCCCACACGACATCGCGACCCCAGGCATCGAAGATATGTCCATGAGGATTGGCGAATCCGAAGGAGACATAGACATCTGACTTCTGGGTTCGTGGCTCATAGCGAAAGACCGCTCCGTTGGCGACGCGACGTGGTGGGCCCCAGGGTGTTTCGATCTGTGAGTGATGGAAAGTCCCTTCCTGCATGTAGATCGATCCCCCCGGATCCAGGACGAAGCTGTTGATCGTATGATGCGTGTCCGCCGTGTCGAATCCGTGAACGATCCGTTCCTTCACGTCGTACTTGTCGTCGCCGTTGGTGTCCTTCAGGAACAGCAGGTCCGGCCCCTGTGCCACCAGCACGCCGCCATTCCAGAATTCGAATCCGGTCGGGTTATGAATGTCGCCAGCAAACGTCGTACACTTGTCCGCTTTGCCGTCGCCGTTGGTGTCTTCCAGGATCAGCAATCGATCGTCCATCTTCTCTGTCGGTTTCCAGTGCGGATAGGTTCTCCAGCAGGCAACCCACAACCGGCCCTTGGTATCGAATGCCATCTGGACTGGTTTCACCAGTTCCGGGAACATCTTTTCATCAGCAAACAGTTCCACTTTCATGTTCTTGTGGACGGTCATCTTGCTGATTGCTTCTTCGCCCGACAGGAACAGGTGCTTGCCCCCTTCCAGCGGTCCAGGCTTGTTCGTGATCACCGGAATGAACTCGGGCAGGTTGTTGTCCTCGGCTTTGGCGGTCTTGCCTTGTGCGGCGGCCCAAACAACCTTGTCCCGATTCGCGGTCAGAGTATCGAGTACATCCAATTCGCGTTGAGCCACCGAATAGTTCGACAGTCCGTCCCCGTAACCGCCGGGACCTTCGGAGAACTTCAGGAATGCACGTTCGCCATAGGTCGAAAAGCCGTCCGTCACTCGGTATCGCATGTACCAGTAAAAGTTCTTGTCCTGAACTGCACTTCGAACACGTTCCAGCGCCGCGGCATCGCGTTTGACCATCGGACCATTGGGGAACAAGCCGCGTTCGGCAATTGAGGCGACGAGACTTTCACCATTGGGGTTCAGGTGGATGCCATTAATCGTGTTCGGTGCCCCTTTTCCAAATGCTTCTAGCGTCGGGGTGAACAGATCGACGAACTGGACATGCTTCGCCTTGGCAACTTCCGCCAGCACATCGGTGTAAGCCTTGATCCGCGCGTTGGACGCGTCGACTTCGGCCTTGCCGGGCAAGTTCGGAGTATCAAGAAACTCATGAGCGGTCGGTGAGAACAGAACCAGACGCGGGGCGGACTTGCCATTGTATTTCTGGTTCAGCACATGTTGGACGAATTCTTCGACGTTCTTACGAAACGCTGGCAGCCCGGCAGTTCCTGCTGTCGATTCGTTGTATCCGTAAAACGCGAAGACCACGTCAGCCTTGGTGTTGGTGAGTTCAAAGCGGTTCTCGCGAACTTTGCCCTGATCACGAGGCGACAGCTTGTTCGGTTGCGGGCAAGGAGCATTTCCCGACAGCCATTCGTCTTGAGATCCAAAAGACATGGATCGCATCCGATGGTTGCCGTTCTTGTAACCGTCGATCTCGTCGCCGCTGTACCCGAGATTGCGGAACACGAGATCGTAGTCTGCAAATCGAGAATACAGGCGGGCTTCCAGAGATCCATCATGCTGCATCCGCTCGGCAAGCGTATTGCCAATGATGCAGATGTGGTCGCCTTTTTTCAGTTCCAAATCCTGTGCTCCAGCCGATGCCGAAGCGGCGGCCAGCAGAAACGCAATCAACAGTGGTCGAATCTTCATTCAGAAGCCCTTGAGGATCAGGTTGTCAGTCAATCGTCGTTCGCTCAGATCACAATGGCGATACCTTAAGTGTGCCATTACCAGTCGCAATTGTCACCCGTCAAGAGGGGAGTTTTGAACCTGCGTAGTTCGTAAGGCCAATCTGGTCTGAAACATCGGAGAGATCGTTGGTCGTCCCGGCTACGAATCTGAGGTCCTCCACATCCATACGCACTGAAACCTCGATCAGTTGGGAGAGGTAATTCCTGCACAGATTGAGTGGTATTCGTCACCGTTGGAGCTGCGTCCATGCCACGTTGCCTGTCATCGATCCTCTTACTGACCGTTATTTTAGGGGCTATTTCGCAAGACAATGCGCGTGCCGAGGATGTCGAGAGTGAAAGTTCTCTGGTTCACCGCTTACCCGCCGGTGCCGTCGCCACAGCGGAGGTTTCCGGGT
>CBIHQO010000314.1:0-7420 GCA_966211735.1 uncultured Schlesneria sp. | reverse complement strand
GCTGGGCGGCAGCGGCTTTGCCTCACGCTTGATGGGCCGCATCCGCGAGAAGGAAGGCCTGTCGTACGGCGTCGGTTCGGTGTTCCGCGCGATGTCACTCGACAAGCGAGCGACGTTGTCGATCTATGCGATTGCCAACAACGACAACATCGGCAAGGTGGTCACGCTGGCTCGCGAAGAGACCGAGCGGATGTTGAAGGACGGTTTGACCGAAGAAGAACTGAACGAATCGAAGCGCGGTTACCTGACCTCGCAACAGGCCAGCCGCGGCGATGATTCTCGCCTGGTGCAGGTGCTGGCTGATGCGTTGTTCACCGGACGAACGCTGAAGTTCCAGGCTTCGATCGAAGACGCCGTCAAGAAGTTGACGCGCGAACAGGTTCAAGCCGCCATGCAAAAGCACATCGATCCTTCGCGATTGGTAAACGCTGTGGCAGGCGACTTGCCGGAATCGAAGTAAGGCTGCCTGATGTTCAACTCTGGGTGCCACGGTTTTGGAGTCTTCGACAAGGCCGTGCTCATAAATGGGCGTATGCGATTCTGCTTGCGAGAAACATCATTTCGGGTGCCACTGGCGACGGCTTTGCGTCGCCAGTGTCTTACCGATGTGTCGACGAGTAAACAAAGCATGGTGACGCTGAATGTTGCACACGTTCGTGACCCGATCAAAGTCATCGCAGCGACGCGAAGACACTGGTGGCCCAGAGCTGCCACCAGTGGCACCCAACCAGAAATCCAAAACGAGCATTATCGCGCACAGTCATTCAGCCCGTCGCCTTGGCTTTGGTGTTTGACATGAGTTTCACATTCATGCCTCATCGCACACTGCGAAGAATGACGGGTTGGAAACCCATCCCACCAGGAGATGCAAGTCAATCAACATGTTCGACCAGAACGCGCGGGTTTCCTTCGCGCAGTGCTGCTGCTACGATTCGACCACACTCTCGAGCCGTTCTGATCGATACATGGAAGGAGTCGCTCTCGATGCCGAAACGTCTACTGTTGTTCCTGCTGCCGGCCTTGTTCTGCGCAGCGAACTGGTCCCCTCTTCACGCCGCCGAAGCATCCAAACCCATGAGCATTACGTCTATCGAAGGAATCAGCGAATACCGGTTGGAAAACGGTCTGAAGGTTCTGCTGTTCCCAGACCCCTCCAAGCCCAGCGTCACCGTGAACATGACGGTCTTCGTCGGTTCGCGCCATGAAGGCTACGGCGAAGCGGGGATGGCCCACTTGCTGGAGCATATGCTCTTCAAAGGGACGCCCGATCACCCCAGTGTTCCCAAGGCCTTGCAGGCACGAGGGGCTCAGTTCAACGGAACGACGTGGCTCGATCGAACCAACTATTTTGAAACGTTGTCGGCCAATGACGACAATCTGGAATTCGCGATTCGCCTGGAAGCGGATCGCATGGTCAACAGCTTCGTCAAAGCAGAAGACCTGGCTTCGGAAATGACGGTGGTGCGTAACGAATTCGAGCGAGGCGAGAACTCGCCGCATTCGATTCTGGCTCAACGCATGACCAGCGCCGCCTTCAACTGGCACAACTACGGCAAGTCGACAATTGGCAACCGCGCCGACATTGAACGCGTTCCCGTTGAGAAGCTGCTGGAGTTCTACAAGAAGTACTATCAACCCGATAACGCGATGGTGATCGTCGCCGGCCGGTTCGAAAAAGAACGCGCTCTCGAATTGATCGGCAAGTACTTCGGGGCGATCCCCAAGCCAACCCGCAAGCTCGACCAGACCTACACCGAAGAGCCGCCGCAAGACGGCGAGCGATCGGTCACGTTGCGTCGAGTCGGCGAAGTGGCCGTGGTCGGGGCGCTGTATCACATCCCACCAGGCGGCCATGCTGACTTCGCGGCGATCGACGTGCTGGAAGCGATCCTCACGATGGAACCTTCAGGGCGGCTCTACAAATCGCTGGTCGAAAAGAAGAAGGCAGCCAGCGTTGGCGGGGCGGCTTACGCGCTGCACGATCCCGGATTCCTGCGATTTATGGCCGAAGTCGCTTCCGGCAACACTCCCGAAGCGGTGCTCGATACGTTGCTGGATACGATCGCCGTCGTCGTCGATCAAGGTGTGAAAGAGGAAGAAGTCGATCGAGCCAGGCAGCGGTTGCTGAAAGATCGCGAAGTCGAAGCCTCCAACAGTGCTCGCATCGCAGTGCAGCTCAGCGAATGGGCGGCTCAAGGAGATTGGCGGTTGTACTTCATCTATCGCGATCGCCTGGAACAGGTGACCGTGAAGGATGTCAATCGCGTTGCCGCGGCCTATCTGCAGGCCAGCAATCGCACGATCGGCATCTACGTCCCCACCAAGGAAGCTCAACGAACACCGATCCCGCAGCAGCCCAATTTGAAGGAGATGATCGGGGAGTATAAGGGCCGTGAAGAGACCAGCATGGGCGAGCACTTCGATGTCGCTCCCAGCAAGATCGAAGCTCGCACCAAGCGGACCAAAATCGAAGGACTCGATGCGGCGTTGTTGCCGAAGAAGACTCGCGGTAATACCGTTGTCCTGCGGATGACACTGCGATACGGCACCGAGAAGTCACTGTTTAATCAGGCGACGGTCACCGAATTCATGCCATCGATGATGACAAAGGGGACCAAACATCTGACGCGGCAGCAGATCCGCGATTTGCTCGACCAGAACACGGCATCGCTGGGGGCCTCGGGTTCACCGGGCGAAGCGTCGTTCGTCCTGCAGACCAAGCGAGACAAGCTGCCGGCGGTGCTGGACCTGCTGCGTCAGATCCTGCGTGAACCTGTGTTCCCCGCATCCGAGTTGGACATTCTCAAGCAGGGACAGAAGGCGGATCTCGAACAGGCTTTGACCGACCCACAGCAACTGGCTGTCCGTCCGGTGCGACGGGCACTGAGTCCCTATCCCGTAGGGGACGTTCGCTACTATCCCACGATCGAAGAAGAGATCAAGCTGGCCGACTCGGTGACGGTCGGGGGGATCAAGCAGCTTTACACGGACTTCCTGGGTGCCCAGGCAGGCCAGATCGTGATCGTGGGTGACTTCGACGAGGACGCGACGGTGTCGGCGATCTCCGCGATGCTGAAAGGTTGGAAGTCGTCGCAGCCGTATGAACGGATCGTTCGCAAGGGCGATGTCGAGATCAAGGCCGACACCATCAAGATCGAAACACCTGATAAGGCGAATGCCTTCTACTTCTCAGGCAGTATGATCCCGATGCGTGATGATGATCCCGATTATCCCGCGCTGGTGCTCGGCAATTACATCCTTGGGGCCGGGGCGTTGTCCTCGCGACTGGGTGATCGGATCCGTCAGAAGGAAGGCCTGTCGTACGGCGTTGGTTCATCCTTCGGAGCCAGCTCACTCGACAAGCGAGCCACGCTCACGATGTATGCGATTTATAACCCCGCGAATCTGGAGAAGTTGACGACGGGGATCCGCGAAGAACTCGACAAGATCCTGGAAACGGGCGTCACTCAGAAAGAATTGGACGATGCTCGCAAGGGATATCTGCAGCGACAAGAGGTCTCGCGAACCGAAGATTCCAATCTGTCTCAGATTCTGGAATCGACGCTGTTGGCCAATCGGACGATGGAATATTTCACCAGGCAGGAAGAAACGATTCAGGCTCTCACCCCCGAGAAAGTTCGGGAAGTGCTGCGAAAACGCATCGATCCGGCCAAGATCTTGACGGTCGTTGCCGGAGACTGGGCCGCCGTCGCGAAGAAGGCCGCTGCGGGTGACAAAAAATAGTCTCTCGTTCGTCGCGAATGCCTGTTCAACGTGCAAGCCGATGTCGAATCCGACATCGGCTTGTATTTTTCGTAGATGTCAAACAAAGGCTTTCGGCAAGCCACAAAGAATCATCGGGCCACACGGATCTGTCGCAATTCTCATTGCCACCAAACAGTTTCTTCACGCAGCCCTCTTATGCTGCTTCCCGAATCGACTCGCTGTAACCGCGTCGAAGAAGCGTCGAAGGAGGATATGAGTTGCAGAGAATCATGCCGGTGGCATGGCATCTGCTTCAGATGGATACTGTCAATGGAATGACGTCCTTATAGCGTAACACTTGATGAATCCAGCCGTAGCTCGACCCCGCCTGAACCCTACCGTCCAGCCTGTCGCTGTCGATCAGCGATTCGGCATAACAACCTGAAAATAACGCCTTGGGCCAATGAGCAGTCTCGCTCACGATGAGATCGCTGCGCAGAAAGTCTGCACGGTGATCAGCTTTTGGAAGGATCATGGAATGAACGCCGTCCGGTCTAAAACACTCTCTCGGTCAGTCAGTCGCCGGGGATTGATTGCGATCAGCGAAATGCTGGTCATGGTGGTTGCACTCGTCGGGTTATTCTGGCTGGGTTCGCAACTGGTCGCATCTGCTACCAGCGTGCCTGCTTCCGCCGCAAAAGCAAACTCGTGTTCGGATCGCCGCGTCTACCGGATCCTGGCCGAAAAGGATGGTCAGAGGCTGTGGATCTATCGACCAAACGATGGGATCGTGCGAATCGAACTGGCGACGAAAGAGATCGATCTGACGTTGCCGCTGTCGGGAATCGAAGTCACTGCAGTCTCGCACAGCAGCGACGGCTCGACGACACTGCTGTGCGGCTTGAATGGGTCGGTCATGCTCTTTCACGGAAATCAGGAAGCCAAAACATCTCGAATCGCGAAACGCGATGATTTTGTTCTGGAAGCGGCCGTCTCTGAGAACGGATCGACAGCGGTGGCAGTGACCATGGCGGGGCAAGTGATCGGATGGCGGCAATCGTCAACAGGGCCCGAAGAATTCTCGTACACCCTGGAAGACCGTTCGCACATCGTGCGCTGCTCGTTGAATGCCACCGGAACCAAACTGAGCGTTGCGCGGCAAAGCGGCGAAGTGACGTTTTACGAGCCGACCACGGGAGTCGTCATCGGCGAGCCTTTGCCGGCTGACGATGAATGGCGACAGGAGGCCGAATGCATCGGGTTCACGACCAGTGATGATGAGCAGTTCCTTGGCGTGGTCACGTCGTCAGGCAAGATTCGAGTTTACAATCTGGCCAGTCACGAGGTCGTGTTTCAAAGCGCTCGTGCCAAGAATACTTCTGCGTCCCGCGTCACGGCCTTCGCGATCTCGACTGATATCAAACAAATTGCGATGGCCACCAATACGGCCTCTGAGATTCAACTTTGGAATCTGGAGACCGGGGAACAAGATCATCATCTAAGTGGTCATACGGGAATCGTCCGCTCGATCCAGTTTTCGCCGGTGATGAATCGACTGTACTCAGGCAGCTATGACGGCACTGTTCGCGAATGGTCGCTCGACACGTTCTCGCAGTTGCGAGTTATTGACTGAAGGCCTGGAAGCGAGGACCGCGATCAAGCACGTGAAGGGTCGCCTGGTCCGATGGTCTTCGCTCCGAAGTGATCGGGTCGCTATTTCGAATTGATCCAAAGCGGTGTCGAGCCACCGCACTCCAAAGGAGTGCCATTTGGAGTGCTCCGGCTTGACGGAGCTTTGGCTTGAGTCACCAAGGACCGTGAAACACGAGGACCGCGATCAAGCACACGAAAGGTCGCCTGGTTCGATGGTTTTCGCTCCGAAGTGATCGGGCCGCTATTTCGAATTGATCCAAAGCGGTGTCGAGCCACCGCACTCCAAAGAGAGAGGTCTCTCAACTGAAGAGTTCGTGGATGACCGCTCCACCTTCAATCAGTTTCACGGGTCGGTTGTCGGTCGTCTGATACTCGTCGTCGGGTTTCATTCCCATGACGTGGCAGAAGGTCTGGCACAGGTCGGCGACGCTGATCGCACGATCCGTGACATCAATACCATCGGCGTCAGTCGCTCCAATGACCTGACCGCCACGAACGCCAGCCCCCGACATCACGACAGGCCAGCCTTTCGCGTAGTGATCGCGACCACCATCGGGTTTGATCTTCGGGGTTCGACCGAACTCACCCATCCAGACCACCAGGGTGTTGTCGAGCATTCCGCGGTCGGCCAGATCTGTGAGCAAGGTTGAATAGGCGGGGTCGACTTCCGCGGCCAGATATGGCGTGTCGCGGAAACCGTTGTTGTGCGTGTCCCAGCCCGCGTCGTTTCGATCGCCAGTGCTGATCACTTCCACGAAGCTCACCCCTTGCTCGACAAGCCGACGAGCCAGCAGGCAGCCTTGTCCGAAATTCGTGCGGCCGTAGGCATCGCGCAAGGGGGCCGGTTCGCGGTCCAGGTCAAACGTCTCCAGTCGGGGACTCAATACGAAACGAGCCGTTCGGTCATAGATCGACTTCTTATCGGCGACCTCTTTGGCACCGCCGGTCGCTGAGAACTGTGAGTCGAATCGATCGGCCAGTGCCAACCGCCGACGCAAGGTGTCGGCCGGGACGACGGGACGAACATTCGGTGGCAGTGACCCCGCTTCGTCGACGTTAAACGAGGAGTACTTCACCCCCAGCACGCCCGCATCGACATCGCGTGTCTTGATTCGCGGCTTGCCGATGCGCACGAACGCCGGAAGTTCCTGATCCAGGACTTCGCGATCGCGTGCGACCAGTGAACCGAAGGTCGGGTACCGCAAAGCTGGCGTCGGGGGATAGCCGGTTCGCACATGCGTGATCGCGCGATCATGTTCGGCCTCGGGAGTCCGCATCGAACGGATCACGGCGAGCTTGTCCATCATCATCGCGGTTTGTGGCCAGAAGTCGGCGAACTGCACGCCGGGGACCGTCGTTGAGATCGCTCGGGCCGGTCCTTGATTGGGCGAGCCAACCTTGGGATTAAACGTGTCGAATTGACTTGGCCCGCCGTCCATCCAGAGCAGGATGATCGATTTGCCTTGCTTCTGTAATTCGGACGCCTGAGCCACCAGCAGATCGCGCCAACCCAACGTCAGCACACCCGCTCCGACACCCAGGCTGGCCATAAACTCGCGCCGGCGGGTCAGGCCGGTGCGATCAACAGTCAAATCAAGCAGCGAGGCTGGCATCTTCAATCCCGATCACAACAGACAGGGGGTTATCGCTTGGTTGTGAACTCAGCCGAGTTGAGCAAGCT
Source organism: uncultured Schlesneria sp. (assembly GCA_966211735.1). Lineage (GTDB taxonomy): Bacteria > Planctomycetota > Planctomycetia > Planctomycetales > Planctomycetaceae > Schlesneria. The sequence goes on along the minus strand of CBIHQO010000314.1, from coordinate 381 downwards.
CCACAACAGATCTTCGAACGCCTCGGGGCGACTGGAAACAGACGAAACATGCTCCAGGGCAATCGTCGTTTCGGCTTCGCTCGGTTGTCGTGCGAGGACCAGTTGAAACAATCGCTTCACGGCGTTCGAGTTGTCTTATTACGTCGCCAACAGCTTGGCGAGCACCGTGCTGCTGGCGGGCTTGGCATCGATCTGCTTTTGCAGTTGATCGTTGTTCATCAGCAACATCGCCTGGCCCAAGGTTCGCGAAATGTCTTCGGGCCTGAGGCTGGGGTCGAATCCGAAGATTTCCGAGACCAGGTCCTTGGTGCTTTTGGGCGGGGGCGGAAAGCGGATGTCTTTGGTTGGTTCAATTTTGGGAGGCGTAACGTTCGGCAACTC
>CBIHQO010000313.1:0-7421 GCA_966211735.1 uncultured Schlesneria sp. | reverse complement strand
ACGGTCACCGTGCCGCAGGAGGGGCTGAATCAACTCGACGCCCAGCGGCTCGGCTGGCTTGTGCCGGGATTGATTCAAGACAAGATTGAAGCGTTGATTCGCACCCTGCCCAAGGAATCACGACGTTCGCTGGTACCGATTCCAGAGACTGCCACGCGGGTGGCGGAAGTCCTGAAATTTGGCGACGGTTCATTTGCCGAAGCAGTCGCCATCGGGATTGAATTGGTGACCGGCGTCACGATCCCGCGCGCCGAGTTTCAAGAGGATCGACTGCCGTATCACCTGCGGATGCAGATTCGGATCACCGACGGCGAAGGCCAGACTTTAGGTGTGGGCCGCGATCTGGTGTCTTTGCGACAGGAATTTGGCGCTGTCGCTGCGACCAGCTTTTCGTCGGTCGATGATCCGCGCTGGCACCGTGATCGGGTTGTGACGTGGGACTTCGGTTCACTTCCGCCGGAAATCGAAGTCCGACGAGGGGGCATCCCGCTGAAAGGGTATCCGTGCCTGATCGACGATGGCGAAGCGGTGTCATTGCGACTGGTTGATGACGCAAATCGGGCTCAACAGGAGTTGAGATATGGAATCCGTCGATTAATCTGCCTGACGATTCCGCGCGAACTCAAGCAGCAGATCGATCAACTGCCACTGCTGAACAACTGGACACTGCAGTCCAAGACTTTTCCGCAGCCACTGAATTTTCGACAGCATCTGGCCGAGTTGATTGCCGATCGGGCATTTTTGGCCGATCAAGCGTTGCCACGCAGCGAGCCACAGTTTCGCGACTGCTTGCGGGCTGGTCGAATCCGGCTGGCGGAGGCGACGGCGCAAGTCGCGCATGTGATCGGTCCGCTGTTTCAAGCCTTCATGGAAATTCGCAAGACTTGGGAGAAGACCGCGTCTCCGCAGTGGCAGCCGACGCGGCAGGATGTGCATGCCCAGCTGGGGCAACTGTTCGGCCCGGGCTTCCTGGTGCGAACACCATGGCCCTGGCTGCAGCAGTTCCCCAGGTACGCACGGGCGATCGTGATGCGGTTGCAGAAGCTGGCTGGAGCCGGAGGACAGCGGGACCAGCAACAGCTCGCGGCTATCGCCCCACGGTGGCAACGCGGGATTGAACGACTCAAGCAACATCGCGAACGACAACTTTACGATCCCGAGCTGGAAACATACCGCTGGATGACAGAGGAATTTCGAGTCTCGCTATTTGCTCAGGAACTTGGCACCGCGATCTCGGTCTCGGAGAAGCGGCTGGATCAGCAATGGCTGCGCGTGGCAGATTGAGACCTCTCTGACGATGACGAATTGACGACGAATAGCCCTTGCGTATTCTCCACTGGCAACGATCCAAGTGACATGCCGGTTCTGCCGAATCTGACCAAGTGATCATCAATCTCGAATTCTGCGGTAATTTGGAGACTCGCTTGATTGCAATCAATCTTGTCCCTCCAGAATCGGCGCGACGAACGGCAACTCCAGAGCAATGCTATGTGGTTTTTAATGCAGATTGCACTTTTCAGCCGTCTTGATGTCGCCAACATTTCGGACAGTTCGGGGTATTGTCGCAGAGCAGGTCGGTGAGATGACACCTCGACTCCCCTCCGGTGACGACTTACAATCGGGTACGCCTCGTCTGGGAAAACTGGATTGCCGCATGACTATCGATTTCGAATTTCAGAACGACCACGAATTTCGCAAACTCTTGATGCGAAGTTCGAATGTTGACCTGACCGTACTGGCGTTAGAACTCGCCCGAGACGGCCAACCGGATTTGGACTTCGATCATACGTTGAACTGGATTTCGCGCCGCGCCGATGAGGTGCGCAGCCATCTGACTCGCGCTCGAAACGATCGCGCGATGTTGCGGGAATTATCGAAGTGTCTGTACGGCACACACGGCCTGCACGGTGACAAGGAAGCCTTCCACCGCTCTGAAAGCAGCTACATCAATCGCGTCATTGAGACGGGCGTCGGAATTCCAATTTCGTTGTCACTCGTTTATGTGGCGGTCGCGCAGAATGCGGGTGTGGAATTGGAAGGTGTCGCCGCGCCGATGCACTTCCTGTCACGCCTGGAAACAATCGAAGGGCCGCTGTTCGTCGATGCCTTTCATCAGGGAGAGGTGCTGAATTACGACGAATGCTGCAGTTGGCTGGAATCGCTGAGTGGCCTGGACACTGACCAGATCGAAAGTGCGTTGGAACCGGCCAAGCCTCGTGACATCGTCATCCGGATGTTGAACAATTTGAAGGCAGTGCAGGTCAAGCAAGAATGCTGGGAACAGGCGTGGCATGTGCAACGGAGGTTGTCCGCGCTCCATCCCGGTTCTTTCGATCAACGACGCGATTTGGCACTGGTGGCTCTGAAATCAAACCGACCTGGACTGGCCATCGATCTGCTTGAAGGTTGCCTGAAATCCTGCACGGCTCTGGATCAACCAATTCTGCAAGCACATCTCCTGGTCGCCGAGAAATTGCTGGCGGGAATGAACTGATTCCGTTTCGGCGAGCGACCGACTTTCGGGAGCTTGTCAAGATGCGTGCTGGTACCGGCACAAAACCGGTATTGACGGAAGTGGCATTGAACCCTAGCATCGAAACGTCTCAATGAATGGCTTTGTTTGTTTTATACGCCATTCCCTGAGTCGCCTATCCCAAATAGCAACTCCGCTCATCGAGTGTGTCGCTCGAGATTTCGCATTCAGATAGCTATCGCACTTGTACGCGAGCAGGTTCACAGGATGTGACCTCAAATGCTCTGCAGGCCAACAACTCACGGTCTTTCAGTGCTGGCCCCTGCCAAGCTGAATCTGTTCTTGCGCATCGTTCGTAAGCGATCAGATGGCTTTCACGACATCGAGTCTGTGATGGCGGCCATCAATCTCTATGACACTCTCTCGTTCGAAGCGATCCCCGCAGACAAGATCGAACTCGCAGTGATTGATGCGTATTCAAGATCAAGTGCAGGCGTACTTCGATCTGACGCACCGACGGGAGCGACGAATCTGGTCGTTCGCGCGGCGATGCTGCTTAAGGAACATGCGGGCTACGGCGGCGGCGTGCGGATTTCTCTCACCAAAAGAATTCCCTCGTCGGCAGGCCTGGGTGGTGGCTCAAGTGACTGCGCCGCGACGATTGGGGCCTTAAATCGATTATGGAAATTAGGTATCCCCGATGCCAAGCTATCCGACATTGCCGCCCAATTAGGTAGCGATGTTCCGTTCTTTCTAGGCAAAACAGCAGTTGCGCTCTGTTCTGGACGTGGTGAAGTGCTCGAACCTTTTCGGGTTTCCACGGGTCTTCACTTCGTTGTCGCGAAGCCCCTGACGGGGTTATCCACACCCGCCGTGTATCGGGCCTGCGTTCCTGATCAGACAAATCAGGACATGAACCAGTTTGCCAAAGCGCTGGCGGACGGCAACATTTGCCAGATGGCGCGAAGGTTGCATAACGGATTGCAGACTCCAGCAGAGTCACTCAGCAGCGATGTGCGACGACTGCGGTCGCTGTTCGAGCAAGAGTCAGTCGTCGGTCACCAGATGAGTGGTAGTGGTTCGTCATACTTCGCGGTCTGTCGAACGGCTCACCATGCGATGGCGGTTGCTCGTCGTATTGCTGCGGCGGGAATCCCATGGGTTAAGGTCGTACGTAGCTGCCCTTAATGCAACTGCGGGCGACCGTGGATAAAACGGTGCGTGATCAATAGGAGAGCCACGGAGATTTGTGGCGGGCTTGAGACAGGGAGTTGTCTACTTGACACCGGTTACAAAGGGAGTCAGACCGTGGAAATCACCGAGATTCGCATCAAGTTAATGAGTGATCCGAATGATCGCCTGCAGGCTTTCTGCTCTGTCACATTCGACAGTTGCTTTGTCATTCGCGATTTGAAGATCATTCAAGGGACGCGTGGATCGTTTGTGGCGATGCCAAGCCGCAAGCTGACAGACCGCTGTCCTCGTTGCTCTGCAAAAAATCATTTGCGATCACGCTTCTGCAGCGAATGCGGAACTCGATTGCATGAAGATCGGGCTGAAAAAGGGGATGATGGTCGCGCACGATTGTATGCCGACATCGCCCACCCGATTAATTCCGACTGCCGCGAGATGATTCAGCAACGGGTGATCGTTGCTTACGGCGAAGAACTCGAACGATCGCGGCTGCCTGGCTATACCTGCACCTACGACGACTATGGTGAAGACAACTTTGCTCGCCTGGGTGAAGGTGAAGAACTCGAGGAAGCTGGCACAGGCCCGCTGATCCTTTCAGTCGGGGATGCGATCCGACGTCGTGATCTGGCGGCCTCGCAACAGACCCCACACCACTTGAGCCCGGCGCGTGCAGAAGGCGACGGCACATCGCGTCTCGCCTGGACCGGAACTGATGAAGACAACTTCGGAGTTGGAATCGTCTAAATCAGGCTGCCCAATTTTGCTCAACGGAACAGTTCGTGGGTGCCACGGTTTTGGTGTCTTCGACAAAGCCGTGTCTTCTCTTCGTATTTGACCTGATCCTTTGCCGATCATTCTCGACGGTAAAGCCGTCGCTGTTGACGTTGAAGCCAATACAGCACGACTTTATCGAAGACCCAAGCCCAAAGGACCAGCATAACGCATGGTCATCTAGTTGAAGTACTCGACGGCGTTCTTGAAGATCTGACGCCCAGCGCCATCGCCGGTCAGACCAAGTCGTGTCCACTGCGGATGCTGCGTCCCGAACAGGAATCGTTCTGGATGCGGCATCAGTCCGAGGATCCGTCCGGTCGGGTCGCCCAGTCCGGCGATGTCCATTGTCGAACCGTTTGGATTCGCAGACCAACGATCGTTGATCGGATTAGAACCGGACTCAACTGGCGACCATTCGGCATAGCTGAGCGCGATCTGGCCGCGTTCGCGCCAATCGTTCAACACTTGATCGCTACGCACCACGATCCGCCCCTCGGCATGCGCAATCGGCAGATCGAGTTCATCGATCCCACGCAGGAAGACGTTTCCTGGCGCAGTGACTTTGAGGTGAACCCAGCGGGCGGTGTATTTGCCGTTTAAGTTCCAGGTCAGCGTTGCCTCGGCGTCTTGGCGTTCAGCCGCCAACGACTCGCCGGTGCCGCCGGGAAGGATTCCCGCCTTCAGCAGCGTTTGGAATCCATTACAGATGCCGAGCACCAGTTTCTCGGCCGACAGAAAGCGACGCATGGCATCGCCAAGATGGCCACGAAGCTGGCTGGCGAAAACGACGCCAGCGCCGATATCGTCGCCGTAGCTGAATCCACCTGGAATGCAGAGGATCTGGAAATCATCAAGCAGGGCGGGTTGTTCCAGCAGTTGGAACAGATGGATCCGCTCGGACTGTCCACCGCAGGAATCAAAGGCATACGCGGTTTCGGTATCGCAATTCGTTCCCGGGGCTCGCAGAACGCAAATTCGAGGGGCGGACATTCGCGGCAGATCCTTGATCACAAACAAAAGTCTCTTCGGCCGAGCGCTGCATCAGCCATTAAGCTGATAATAACCACGCTGAACACGAAGCGGGAGCGTCGGAAGAATTTCGAAGCAGCCGACCCATTGGGCCGGCTCGATTCGAAGTTCACTCACGCCGCTCCGCTCAGCAATTTATGTGTCGCGTTGAAACATGGGTTAGCCTAAGCGAGTCTCTGCTCGCGGGACGCCACAGTTAAGTGCGATGCGTTCTAGCGTTCTTGCGGTCCGCCAGAACGTGGTGCTGCACCCGCTTTTTGTGGCCGTCGCTGCGGGCGTCCACCTGTCGCCGATTGGGCTGGCTTGCCGCCAAATCGTCGTCCTGCGTTCCCTTTGCCGGGAGCGCCAGGTCGGCCGCTGTTCGGACGTGATGGTCGTCGGCCCGCTGACGGAGCCGATTGCGAAGAGCTTCCCTGCATGTGATAAGGATGATCAGTACGAACAGGAATCTGTTTCTTGATCATCTTCTCGATGCCACGCAGGGCACCGCGTTCATCAGCATCGCAGAATGTCAGAGCGATCCCTTCGGCGCCGGCTCGGCCCGTTCGACCGATTCGATGGACGTAATTCTCAGGTTCCATCGGGAGGTCATAGTTGATGACGTGCGAGATGTCGTCGATATCGATGCCGCGAGCGGCGATGTCGGTGGCGACCAGGACTCGCGTCCGTCCATCACGGAAACCGTAGAGGGCTCGCTGACGAGCGGCTTGTGACTTGTCGCCATGGATCGAGTCGGTAGAGATTCCCGAAGCATCCAGCCAACGAGCAATCTTGTCGGCCCCATGCTTCGTACGAGCGAACACAATCGCGCGACGCACGGCGACATCAGACAGAATATTCTGCAGCAGTGAGCGTTTATCTTCGCGTGCCACAAACATCACATGCTGCTCGACTCGCTCGGCCGTGGTGGACTGTGGCGCGACTTCGATGCGAACGGGATCGCGAAGCAGTTGATTCACCAGAGGTGCCAATGCCGGCGGCATGGTGGCCGAGAAAAACAGTGACTGACGCTTCACGGGCAAGGCGGCGACGATCTTTTCGATGGCCGGCAGAAAGCCCATGTCGAGCATGCGATCGGCTTCGTCCAAGACGAATGTGTCCAATCCGTCCAACCGAATTGCGCCCTGTCCCATCAGGTCGAGCAAACGTCCCGGCGTGGCGACGAGAATATCGACTCCGCGATTCAAGATGCGTGTTTGCGGCAATTGGCTCACACCGCCCACGACCACGACCTGTCGGAACTTCAGCCCACGACCATAGGTCGCAAAGCTCTCATCAATTTGTTGTGCCAGCTCGCGCGTTGGGGCCAGAATCAACACTCGTGGCTTGCGTGCCACAGGGGCACGACGCGACATGGCCAGGCGATTGAGGATCGGCAGCGCGAATGCGGCGGTCTTACCCGTTCCGGTCTGAGCACAGCCGAGCAGATCGCGGCCCAATAGCAAATGGGGAATCGCCTGCGCCTGAATCGGCGTTGGAGTCGTATAGTTTTCATTCTGCAGGGTCAGTCGAATCGGTTCGACAAAATCAAAATCAGCAAAAGAAGTCAAAGAACTATCCTAATGTCTAACCAGCAATCGGCTGGCACGAAGAACGAACGGCGTGACAAAATCGCCACACCCACTTACTGGGACAGCCGTTCGTGAAGCCAACGCGATTGGGACGAGCCAGCACTACTCCGAAGGAATAGTCCGCCAGATTCGCCAATTGCGACATCAAAAACGGCAAGTAGAAGCCGATGAATTGTCGGACAGACCAAGCCCATCCATCTGGAGCACCAAGCACAGGGCTCACTGGAACAATTCAATCACAAGACGCATCAATAGAGTGTCGTCTCGAATTCCGGTCACACGGAGGGGGCCCGGGCACATCTTCAGGCGATAAACACGGCGGGAAGTAAAGGCTTCCCGCCGCGATTTTATTTTAGCAATCGCCTTGAGAGTCGAGAGTC
>CBIHQO010000312.1:0-7439 GCA_966211735.1 uncultured Schlesneria sp. | reverse complement strand
CTCCCTGCCGCGTCTTTTCATCCGGGCCGTGACACGCAAAACAGTTATCAGACAGGATCGGCCTGATATCGCGATTGAATTCGAGACGATCCGCCCCGACTGCACAGCGATCTAATCCAATGACGATGAGAGTAACGAACAGTATCCGGCAACACGTCATTGGTGGAACTCTGTGCGGTAAGACATTGAGAACGGATGCCGTCAGCCGATGATCACCGGCTGAATCAGGATTGTCGAATTTCCAAAACGACGGGCGCATGCAGCCCGCCAAGAATTCCCTCAATCGGTTGGTGTTCGACTTCGACTTCCAGAAGATTGAAGGCTTCAAGCTTATTTGTCACATCGACTTCTACGGAATCAAGAGCCCTGAATTCTAGCAGAGAACTCCCGTTCAGTCGAATTGTCCCACTCCCACCAACACCCGTCAGGACGACCAGGACTTGCTCATGAGATTCCAAGTTGGTGGGGCGGTGGAATCGCCGAGAGAAAGCGACTTTGCCTCCCCGCGAACCGAAAATGGACTGCCAATCACAGGGCATTTTGATGGTCCCGCTTTCAGCCCCACTATCTGATTCGACACCCACGCCAGTCGAGCTGCGCCAGGCGAATTCCCAGGGACCAATCAAGCGAATGCGATGAACCGACACGACAACTCCAAGGCGGGTATGGATCGACTTTTGAACAAGTCACTTATTTGAGAACCATGGCGTGCTGCGAAGACTTCACATCCCCCACGGCCGAATTGCGACCGTCATCAATGATGATGTTCGTCAGACCTCAAACCCCGGTTTATCGTCGGGGCTTGTCAGATACAATCCCAATCTGAGATTACGACAAAAGTACTTGGCAAATCGCGCGGCATCACTGGCCCCGCCAGTCCTAGCTCGATGCGACTAGAAACTCTTCGGTGTTGAATGGTGGACGTAGACCGTCTGTCCTGCCGGCGAAGTAGCGGTCGGCGAGAGCGGCTGCCGACACGTGTTGAACGTCTCTAAAGCCGGCTTCGCGGGCGAGTGACAGCATTTCCGTTGGCGTGAAGAAGCTGATGAACGGTGTCCCACTGGCTCGCGCCCCTTTCGCTGCCATCTCGAATCCGGGACGCACTTCAGGAGCCATCAGCTCCAGTGGCAGCAGGAACGTCATGGCGAGGGTGGATCCCGGCGCGAGTGCCGCGACTTGGCGCAGCATGGCCGCAATCGCATCTCTGGTCAGATACATGCTGACGCCGGTCGACGCGACAACCGCCGGTTGCGCGGCATCAAAACCAGACGCCGCCAGTTTCTCCCACCAGGCATCGCCCGCCTCGAAGTTGACGGGCACAAACTTCAGGTACGAAGGGATGCCCATGCCAAGCTCAGTTAGACGCTGCTGCTTCCAGGCCTGCGGGCCGGGTTGATCGACCTCATAGACTCGCAAGCCAGATGCGACCTCTGGCCGACGTTGGGCGAACGTGTCCAGTCCAGCGCCAAGAATGACATACTGGCTGACGCCGCGTCCGGCCTGTTCGACAACCAGATCTTCAACAAAGCGAGCACGAGCCAGGATGGAAGCACGGAAGGAACTGGTCCACGTCGGATCCATGTCGGGTCGACTGCGCCAATCGTCGTCCGGCGCAACGAGTTGGAGACCAACCTCGTCTTCCAGCACATGCGGCGGCGGATCGACTTGCATATGCATCGCTCGCCACAAGGCGACCCGTACCGCTGTATTTTCCGGCCCTGCGGTTTGCGTCCCGTCCATGATGTTTACTCTCCATTTCATTTGCGGACTGTCATTATCAAGATCGTTTAGGCCGAGCGGATTAGGCAAACAGCGATGCGATTCACATGCATCAGCCGCGGTTTGCTTGAGGCGATCCTCTGCAATCCAAACGACTTTGGGGCGGAGAATCGAGAGTACCTGATCGCTTTCGAAGACAGAGCGAGTTGAGCATAATGGACTGGATGTATGGAGGCAAATTGGCAATCGAGCCAGCTCTGTGACGAACCGTGCCAAGATCCCGCAATCGTTGGAAATGAAAAATGGGGAGCAAATCGCAGCGTCAAAAGGAACGGCACACACGAAAGCGGCAAGAGAAGAAAAAGAAACAGCAAGGGCAGCAGGGACAGTCGCGGGGACGACCGTATGAAGTCCGGCCGATCGCCGTAGGGAGCAACGAGCGCCATCGGCAGAGGCTTTCGCAGCAGGTTCCGCGAGCTTGGGCGGGTGAGACTGCCGAAGATATGGCCGTGTTCGATGATGCCGTGCTCGCCACTTTATCGCTAGATTTAGCTCAGCAGGTCTCCATCGTCCGCGAAGCGCTTCGGGAGGCGACGGAGGCTCGTGGCGAAGAGGCTGTCAAACGCGTCTCCGTGATTTCCCGCAGCAGCCCACTCAGCGAATGGCGGCTGTTCATTCGCGGACTGGTGGACTGGCTGGCGGGCAACACCAACGCCGCAGGCGAGGCCTGGCAGAGATTGGATCGCGAGCGGCGTCCGGGGCGAATCGCCACGGCCATGATGATCTCCTTACGCTCGGACCTGGAACATGTCGCGGCGTCTCCTGTGATCGAGGAAGCGGCAGGCACTTCACCAGCAGACCCGTTCAGCCAATGGGATGACCAACTGCTGTATCATGGTAAGCTTCTGCACCGCGTACGTTTTGACCGGGCTGCGCTGCGGGTGGCCGAGGCTGGCGTGAACACTCCCGAGGAATCGAAGGAACTGCTGCTGGGACCAGTCAAGCTGCGTTGGGTGAGGCAGTTTGCGAAGGAGTATGGCGACACCGAACCCGATCTGGCAGCCGCTGTGCAGCAGACGGCACTTGGTCGAGCATACGCTCAGAATTTCTCAGACCTATTCGACCAGGCGGCACAGACACTTCCAGGTCCGCGACATGATCCGCATAACCAGTTGCTTACGTTCTTCTATTATACCCGTTTCGCGGACGAATCGACGTCGCAGCTCAGAGCAGATCGGGCTCTGGAACGCTATTTGAACATCGATCTGCCTCAAAACGAAGGGATTTCCAAGCCACTTCGAGGCGCCATCGCCAGTGAGATCCACTTCTACGAAGCGCAAGCATTGATGCAGCCTGCGGGCGGCCGCACGATGTTTGATATGTTCGACTCGCCCTCCGAGGATCCGAAGGCAATTCGCAAGCATTTGCAGGCAGCATTAAAGGCGGACGCGACGAACCTTTCGGTCTACAAGGGGTACATTGACTGGCTCGAATCCAAGCTGGACGACGATCGGTTGACGCCCAGCAAGGTCGAGTCTTTCGAAAAAGAGCGGGCTGAAGTCATGCGGAACTGGTCGCGAAGCCGGCCAGAGGACGTGGAACCGCGGCTGTGGCTGGTCGATTACTTCCTGGAAAACGAACAGCTTGAAGAAGCGAAGCCGCACGTCGATCATCTGGCAGCATCTCGATTGGAAGACCCTCGTGTCCGTGCCACACCATGGAAATGGCAACTTCTGGAGGCGATGCGATTGTGCCGCCGAAAGGTCTGGCTGGCGGAAGTACCGGCCAGGTTGGACGAGGCCGAGGCCATCTGGCCCGGATGGCTTTCCAAGCGGTGGCTTCCCTACCTGAGAGCCGCATTGACATTGCGAACCGGGCAGCTCGCCGAGTTTGAAAGCGAGCGGCAGCAGATCAATCAAGCCTCCGGCGTGGCCCGCGATTCACTGACCGACGCCTGCATGATGCTGGGGGCGGCTCAACGGATGCGGGTCTCGGCCGCCAGCCTCAAACCTCTGCGGGCCCCCCTTGAAAAGGCCTTAAAGCAACTCAAAACGTTGCCAATCGAAGAACTCATGGAAGTCGCAGGTTTCTTTTGGGATTTGCATCGCGCCCAACTGACCTATCCGGCGTATCGGCTGCACGGACGACAGATTGGAAAAGAACTGTTTGCTCGCCTCACAAAAGATCCCAAACCGGTTCTGGATGGCATCAATGAGGAAACAGTTCAAAAGGTCGTGCTGTGGGGATCAGAAGCACGGTATTGGTCGTCCAGCTATAACACGAAGAAGCTTTCGTTCTTTTCGAACCCGGCCATTCAGCGGCATCCGATGTTCGTCGCAGCCCAGGTCAACGCATTCCTGCATCAGCAATTTCATTGGGATCGGGAAGACTATCGGAGTCTAGGACCAATCCTGCGTGAGGCGGCCCAATCAGAGCGCGATCCTTACTATCGATTCTGGTTTCTCAAATTGGCCAACGACCTTGACGACGAATTGGCCGCGAAATCGGCTTCGCCCTTTGGATTTAATTTCGACAGCATGTTTGGGAACGAAGGTGAAGTTGAAGATGACCTGTGTTTCGATCCAGGCTGCGACTGTGCCAAGTGTCAGAACGCGCGACTCGCTTACGAGATGACACACTCATCCAACGACGAAGCTCCGTTCTGAAAACAAGGACCATTACTGATGAACTCTCCGCTGTCTGCTGATCCTTTCATGACTCTGGGCGTCTCCCCAGATGCCGACGAAGCACAGATCCGCGCCCGGTACCTGGAACTGGTGAAGCAATATTCGCCCGAGCGAGATCCGGAAAAGTTTCAGGAGATCAGGACGGCATTCGACGCGGTCAAAGATCCGCTGTCGATCGCCCGGCGATTGATCGAGCCACCGGAAGTCGAAGCACCTGAATGGTCCAGCCTGCTGGAGGCGCAAAAACAAAATCCACCCCGGCTCACCGTGGCTTTTCTGCTCAGTTTGGGCAACCGAGCTTCCGGCGACTCTGTGACACCTTCTTTGTCCGACTGAAATACACAGCCCAATACCTCAGTATCGCAGCGATCCGACTGCGCCACGTGAAACGATAAATGCTCCATGAACGACTCATCTCTTCAGCAAGAATCCAACGGAACCCCGATTTGCAGAGACGCTCCAGGCGATGACTCACCGCAATTTGGAGCCCTCGATATCGTCGAGGCCTTCACCGCCATGCGACACGAATTGCGCGGTCACACGAAAGATAGCCGTGCCCTGGCGGAATTGATTCAAGGCGCCGCGACGAACATTCAATCGCTGGAATCGAAGCTGCGTGGCCTTGTGACCGACACTCCCGTCGACGACGATCGCTCTGGCGATGCGACGGCCGCCAAGCCGCTGGTGCAGGTTATAATCGAGACCGATCATCAACTCTCTCGAGCGGTATCGGCCATCGCGCAATGGGACACGAATCGCAAGCGGCGGGCGGAGGAGGACACCAAAGCCGTGGAACGTTACTTCGCGGGAATGAATCGACTGGCTCGCTGGTGGGCTCGCCCATTGTTCACGTTCATCACGGAGCAGCGCTCGGTTCCAGATTCGTCCGTGCAGAGCCCTGCCGTCACTGGACTTGATCTCGTGCTGGCCAGGCTTCGCCGCATGATGAGCGAACATGCTATCGAGCGTCTGGATGTCGAGGGGCAGCCATTCGATGCCAATACGATGTATGCCATTGGAATTATCGAGACAGCGGATTGTCCCTCTGGACATGTCGCGGAACAGCTTTCACCCGCGTATCGTTGGCGCGGCGGACTCTTGCGGTTTGCCGATGTGCGAGTCGCGAAATAACGTCTAGCAGCAAATCAGTAACACAGTTGAAGGAAAAGCGAATGGCCGACCGTCCGGACCCCATCGTGGGGATCGACCTGGGAACCACCAACAGCGTGGTGGCAATCGTGATTAATGGGCAACCGCGGGTGCTGGACGAAGACGGCGAGATGCTGCTGCCGTCGGTAGTCGGGATCAACCTGCAAGGACAGCTCGTCACCGGAGTCGCCGCGCGGAATCAACTGGCTGCTTTTCCCGACCGGACAGTCGCCTCCATCAAACGCCGGATGGGTCGCATGGACCCCGTCGTGCTCGGTGATCAGACGTTCACCCCGCCGGAAATCAGCGCGATGATTTTGCGTCGGTTGCGGGACCGTGCCAGCCGTGCGCTCGGTCAGCCGGTGAACCGCGCGGTGATTACCGTTCCAGCCTTCTTCGACGAGAGTCAGCGCCAGGCGACCCGTGAAGCAGGGACACTCGCGGGGCTGACAGTCGAACGCATCATCAACGAACCGACTGCCGCGACGCTGGTCTATCACGCGGGTTCGCACGATCGCAAACAAATCGCCGTCTACGACTTCGGCGGAGGGACCTTCGATGTCTCGATCGTGCGCATGGAAGCGGGTGTCATCGAAGTGCTCAGCAGCCGGGGCGACGTTCACCTGGGGGGCGACGATCTCGACCAGGTCTTAGTGAATCGCGTCGCCGATCAGTTCCAGTCCGAGCACGGAGTGGATTTGCGCGAGAACGCCCAGGCGAGGTATCGCCTCTGGCTGGCGTGTGAAGCGGCCAAACGAAAACTTTCCACCGAAGTGACAGTGCAGATTACAGAGGAATTCATTGCCGAAAAAGAGGGCCAGCCCCTGCATCTGACGGCAACGGTCACTCGAGAAGAGTTTGAAGAACTGATCGAACCGTTCGTGGCACGGACGATTCAAAGTCTCGATGAGGCGCTGCGCGAGTCAGGGCTGACGATTCACCAACTGGATGATCTGGTGCTGGTGGGTGGATCCACGCGGATTCCGCTGGTCGAAGAACGCCTGCGTGAGGAATTTCTGCGAGAACCCAGCCGCGCGGTCGATCCCGATCTGGCGGTCGCCCTGGGAGCCGCTGTGCAGGGGGCCATGATTGATGGCCAGTCGGCAGGCCCAGTGCTGGTCGACGTGACGGGGCACACGCTGGGAATTGAAGCCTGCTCCGGAATGTCGTTCATGGGACCGGAGCTGTACTTCTCGCCGATCATCCATCGCAACACACCCCTCCCGGCACGCTATGAACAAGCCTACTCGACAATGTCTGATAATCAGGAAGCAGCGGAAATCCACGTGCTGCAAGGGGAACGACCTGAAGTCCATCGCAATCGATCGATTGGCAAGTTTCGACTGAATCTTAAAACGGGGGGAGGCGATCGAAGCAAGATCGTCGTCCGTTTCGAGCTGACGCTGGACGGCATCCTCAAGGTCAGTGCGACGCAACCGGCCACGGGTCTTAGTGAAGCGCTGACGATTGATAACGCACTCAGCCAGTTTCAGGCGGACGACCGAGACCGCGCGGAAGCGCGCCTGCAAGAGATGTTCGACGCTTCCGACGAATTGCTTGATGAAGACGATCGCCCCTCGTTAACCGAATGGGGAACAGAAGACTCGGAACAAGTGGACGCGGCGACTACTTCCGATCTCGAAACGGCGGAAGCGAACTTTCCGGAGGCTGTCGCGATGCTGAAGAAAGCAGACTCGATGAAAGCGTCCGTCGATGGCCAGGATGCGCAGGACCTGGAGTCGCTTTGCATCAATCTGAAACAGGCGATGACGACGGGCGATGCCGCGGCGGTTGCCGGCTTCGTCGCCGAACTGGACGATCTGATATTCTATGTCCGATGAAATCGACTTCCGCTGCCCCGTCTGCCGTGCTGCACAGACCCTG
>CBIHQO010000311.1:0-7455 GCA_966211735.1 uncultured Schlesneria sp. | reverse complement strand
TGTTTCTGGTGTTTTGAAGTATTGTGTGGATTGCGCCCGGGGATTTGGTTGTGGGGTGGGCGTGGGCCCGGCGGTGCCGCGCATTTTTTTGGGTGTCCATCGAGTTGGGGGGCTGGGGGGTTGCCTCGCCCTCCCAAAGACACTCTTTCTGATTGGTTGCAGACCTATTTAGGGTGTGCCAGAGGCGAGTGTGCCGTCGTCAAACTGGTATTTCATTCCTTCTCGCAGGACATGAATCTTCAGATTGCGTGCCGCGGCGGGTTCTCCCTTTACTAACTTTTCGATACGTGATTTTCTGGCATCGATCACGGTGACATTGCCGTTGCCGACGACTTCGAATTCGCGGCCGTGCATGAACACCGCCGTTTCCTCGTCGATCCCGACCCCGATCAATTCCGGATAGTCCAGTACCGCCAGGGCCAATCGGTTGAACCGACCTTTTTGCAGGAAGTGCTGATCGACGATCACTTCCGGCCAGAGGGCCAGGCCGTCCATCAAAAACGGAGTTGAGCCCGCTCGCAGGCTATCCAAATCCGAACGGCCGCCGATCATCTTCTGAGACATTACGGCAGCCCCGGCGCTTGTTCCTCCGACGATGGCTCCTTCGCGGTATCGCTTGCGAATTGCTTCGACGATGCCGGTTCCTTCAATGGAATTCATGAAGACCCCCTGCAGGCCGCCGGGCATCCAGATCAATGTGGCCTCTTGAACCATCTTCACGGCTGCGGCGGGATCGCGCGGATTGACGAGTAACACCTGTGCCGCGCCCGCCTTTTTCCAGACCGAGACGGAACCGGGACCATTTTCGGGATTGGCTTCGGCAATGACGGCGACCCTGGCCGATTTGCCACCGGCCATCTGAAGCGTACGATCGACAACGCGTATCAAATTTGTCCCACCACCCACGGCGACAAGCTGCCCCTTGGCGGGCGGTGAAACAGGTTGAGAACTCGTCGGGTCACCCAGCAAAGCTGCAGTAATCAGCAATGACCACATCAAACCATCTCCTCGGAATGACGGATAAAAACGGACGCGGAAGTGTATTGCGTTTGAGGGGTCACGCCTAGGTCCGCTAGCTTTCAAAACCGTGTGACTTACGGAAGCTTCGGTTAACTGGCTTGACACGTGCCAATGTCATGGTCTTTCGTGGATCGGTCTCTGAAAAAACTTTGAAATTGATGTCAAAGTCGTGATCCAAAAAGTAGTCGCTGACGTTTGGTCCGGTTAACGGCGCGTTTCGAGTTCGACTTCGGATCGATATGATCGCGAGGTCTTTCAGCATTCGCTTGCCACTTCGTCGATTAGCACTTCCGTCAGTTCATGCCCCAACAGAACTCGAAAAACTAATGGCGCCGAAGGGGACTCTGGAATCGGCAAACGCACCCCCACCCGCTCGAGGGTTGGTGGACCTGGTCGCGGCGCGATTGTCGCTGCTGGACGTGGCTCAGCCGACTTATGTCGGCGATGTGATTTCTGCGATTCTGCACCTCGCCTGCGACGCTCGAGCCAGCGATGTCCACTTTACGCCGACTGAGTCGGATCTGATTGTGGCCTGGCGTGTCGATGGCGTGCTGCAACCGATCGCGACGGTTCCTCAACGGTTGTCGGCGAACGTGGCGGCCAGGCTGAAGGTCTTGGCGGACTTGCTGACGTACCGGACGGATGTGCCGCAAGAAGGGCGATTACGCGACGACACGCATGACATGGAAATGCGGCTCAGCACGTTTCCGACTTTGTATGGCGAAAAATCCGTCGTCAGAGTGTTTGCGGGAAGCGGCCGGTTTCAGTGGCCATCTGACCTGGGTCTGCCCGCCGATCTGCAACGGGGATTGCTCGAACTTCTGCTGGAGACCGCCGGGACGTTGATCATTACGGGGCCGGCGGGGAGTGGAAAAACGACCACGGCCTATGCCTGCTTGCGCGAACTTCAGCGACAGGTGGGATCCGGCAAAAGCGTCGTCACACTGGAAGACCCCATTGAGTCTGTCCTGGGCGGTATTTCTCAATCGCAGGTGAATCGCGCTGCGGGCTTCGACTATGTGTTAGGACTTCGTTCGCTGCTGCGGCAAGATCCCGACGCGATCCTGGTGGGTGAGATTCGCGACCGAGAGACCGCTGAAACGGTGTTTCAGGCCTGTTTGACAGGACACCTCGTGTTGACCACCTTCCATGCCGGGAGCGCGGCCGAAGCGATCTGCCGATTGGGGGACATGGGGATCGAACCTTATCAACTGCGGGCCGGGTTGTTGGGAATTCTCTGCCAGCGTCTGTTTCGCGAACTGTGTGACTGTGCAAAGTGGACCGAGGACGACGTGCATCGTCTGGGCTATCCGGTTCAGCGAGTCCGCATTCCGATTGGCTGTGCTGGTTGCAATTCGACAGGTTACCGCGGACGGCTGTTGCTCGCCGAGTTGCTGGTTCCCAACGATGCGGCCGTCGGTCGTGCGATTGTGACTCGCGCCGAGACTTCGGAATTGAATGCGCTGGCCACGGCGGCAGGAATGATCAGTATCAGCCAACGAGCCGTTCAGGCAATTGAAGCGGGACGCACCAGTCCCGCGGAAGTTCGACGTGTGCTTGGTTTCCGAGACGGCTCGGGACATGGTGCTGGAGTCTAAATGATGGTCTGCGATTCTGGTTGCGAGAAATACAGTTCGGGTGCCACGGGCGATGGCCTTGCGTTGCCAGTGTCTTACCGATGTGTCAGAGAGTAGGGAATGCATCGTGACGCTGAATGTGGCACACGCTCGTCACTCGATCAAAGCGATCGCAGCGACGAGAAGACACTGGTGGTCCAGAGCGGCCACCAGTGGCACCCAACTTGAAATCCAAAACGAGCGGAATCACGCGTGGTGACTTAGGTTCAACTGATTGGAAGATTGAAAGAGACATGGACACACCTGCCACCCACCCGGTCACGATCCGCCTGCAAGATTTGGTGGCGATCAATCGAGAAATCGCTGCGATCGTGAGAGCCGGCGTTCCGCTGGAGCTTGGGCTACGCACATTTGCAGGTGGAATGCCGTCGCGACTGGGTCGCCTGGCCGATCGCATCGCCGATCGACTGAAACAAGGCGAGTCGGCGACGCGGGCCTTCCAATTGGAAGGTCTGCCGGTCTCACCCGTTTACAGCGCGGTGATCGATGCGGGGCTGCAATCCGGTCGAGTTCCCGAAGTTCTGGACGCGGTCGCCAGATCGTCCGAGGTTCTGGAAGAGACCCGTCGCCAACTGCAGTGGGCCCTGGTCTATCCCATTGTGGTCTGCCTGCTGGGCTATGCGTTGTTTGGCTTTTTCATCACGGCCGTGGTTCCCAATTATATTCGTACGGCCGAGGACTTCGGCTTCGGTGACGACGTGACGTTTCGAACACTGCAGCTCATCCGCGATACGTCGTCCGTCTGGTTCTGGATCGTTCCGCTCGTCGCCTTCGCAATCGTAATTGCGTCACGATTCTGGCTGCGTCGGCGGGGACTTTTTCGGTCGTTCACCATGGGACAGATCCTTGCGCGAGCTCAGTTTACTGAACTACTGCAGGTCCAGATCGCCCAGGGGCTGCCGATCGGACCCTCCTTTCGCCGCGCGGCCGATGCGACAGGTGACCGAAAGCTAAAACGATTAGCCGACGATGTCTGCCGCGACCTCGAACGGGGTATTCCGTTTGAGGATACCGTGGCAAATGCCGCGGCTTTGCCGCCGATGATGCGCTGGATGCTGTCGATCGGCGCGAAACAGGGGACGCTTGTGAAATCGCTCGGGCTGTTGCGCGATTCATTCCGCCGGCAGGCTCAGCGACAATCGCAAGTCCTGCGAGTCTGGTTACCTGCCGTATTCACGCTGGTGATCGGCGGCGGATTCGCTTTGATGTACGCGCTGCTCTTCTTCCTGCCACTGCGTGCCCTATGGGAAGGGATTATGCGGGAATAGCTGTTTCCCCGTTCGAGTGGAGCGAACTTGGCAAAAAAAACACGCCATCCGCGTGATTTGGCCCGTTTAGGTTTCGGGTGGGAATCGCGAGAATAATGGCGGAGAGGTCTAGCCTCGGATCGAGCATCAGGTATTCTTGATTTGTGATAGAATCGCTGTTGCGACCATGAATCCGCCGACCTGCCTGCCTTCGCGAGATCCTCCATCGATGCATCCCGGTGTACCTCCTCGACTTCGCGCTCCTGCCATATTCCCAACGACGTTAACTCCATTGATTCGGTGCTGCGCTGCGGTTGCGCTAGTTGCCTCAATTGGCAATTCCCACGCGGACGCTCAAAGCATCGACTTCAATCGGGACATCCGGCCGATCCTGTCCGAGAACTGCTTCTATTGTCACGGCCAGGATGGCAACAAGCGGCAGGCCGAATTGCGATTGGACGATCGCGATGCCGCAGTGAAAGCAGGCGCAATTGCTCCAGGGGACTTGGCGAAGAGCACGTTGATCGAGCGGATTTTGTCCGACGATGCCGATCAGGTCATGCCGCCGCCAAAGTCGAACCGCAGGCTGAGCGCTGAACAAAAGAAGCTGCTTGAGCAATGGATCAAAGACGGAGCCGCGTACGAACCGCATTGGGCGTTTGTCGCGCCGAAGCGACCCGCAGAGCCGATGGTTCAGCAAACGCAGTGGGTGCGCAATGCCATTGATCGGTTCGTGCTCGCCAAACTCGAAAGTGAAAAGCTGAGTCCATCGCCCGAGGCTGATCGCGCCACGCTCATCAAGCGGTTGTCGATCGATCTGATCGGATTGCCGCCGACTCCCGCCGAAGTTGATGCTTTCGTGGCTGATCAAGACGAGCAGGCCTATGAAAAGTTAGTCGATCGGTTGCTGGCCAGTCAGCACTATGGCGAGAGAATGGCGCTGCCGTGGCTGGATGCGGCGCGCTATGCGGACAGCAACGGATTCCAACAGGACGGAGACACCTGGCAGTGGATCTGGCGTGACTGGGTTGTCAAAGCGATGAATCAGGACCTGCCATTTGATCAATTCACGATCTGGCAGATTGCCGGGGACCTGCTTCCGAATGCGACCACCGATCAGAAGATCGCCAGCGCTTTCAATCGAAATCACCTGCTGAACGGCGAAGGGGGGGCGATTGCCGAAGAGCAGCGGTTTGTGAATCTGTTCGATCGGATCGACACCACCGCCACGACCTGGCTGGGACTGACGATGGCGTGTGCCCAGTGTCACGACCACAAATACGATCCAATCACTCAGCGCGATTACTACAGTCTGCTCGATGCCTTCAATCGCGTTCCAGAAAATGGCACGCCTCAATACTTCTCGTCCCGGATCCGCGTCGCCGCTCCGTTGCTGGAACTTCCCACCGAAGAAAACATCAAGCAGATTGGTCAGTGGGAAGCAGAGATCAAGGTGGCCGATGCTGAGGCGGCACCGATCGCAACGTCTGCCTTCGAAGGTTGGCGGACCGGATTGTTCGCCGATGGAAAGCCTGCTGAAGGCAAAGGCCTGCCTGAACCCATTGCCGCGATCTTGCGAAAGCCGGATGGGGAGCGAACCGACGCCGAGAAGAAGCAGATTGAGGCCGATCTTCGCAAGCACTTTGACGAGAAGGTTCGGCCGACGTTGGTGGCAAAACTGCCCGTCTTAGGCAAGGCCCCCGAGATCCGCAACCGGTTGGCGGCGTATCGCGCTGACAAGCTGCCGCGGGTCATGATCATGAGCGATGAGCGGCCTCGCGAAACGGCCATTTTAGATCGCGGCGAGTATCTCAATCCCAGAGAAAAGGTGACTTTCGCAACGCCAACATTCTTGCCGCCGCTGCCTGCGGGCGCACCGGCGAATCGACTCGGTTTCGCACAGTGGCTGGTCATGCCTGAACATCCGCTGACCGCTCGAGTCCAGGTCAATCGCGTCTGGCAGCACTACTTCGGGACCGGGATCGTCAAGACGGCCGAAGACTTTGGCGTTCAAAGTGAGTATCCCGTTCACGGTCCACTGTTGGATTGGCTGGCCGTCGAATTCCGCGAACGAAACTGGAGCATGAAGGCTCTGCACAAGTTGATCGTGATGAGCGCGACTTATCGTCAGACCAGTCGCATCACCCCTGAACTGCGTGCCAGAGACAGCGAGAATCGATTGTACGCTCGAGCCAGTCGGTTCCGGATGCCATCGATCCTGTTGCGAGACTGGGCACTCGCCGCGTCTGGCCTGCTCGACCCGCGGGTCAGCGGCGCCCCGGTTTATCCGTATCAACCCGACGCGGTCTGGGAGGCACTCGCCATTACCAAGGAACGCGACTTCACTTATCCGCAATCGACCGGCAGCGACCTGTATCGCCGCAGCCTGTACACGTTCTGGCGTCGAACTGTAATTCCCGCGAATATGTTCGATGCTTCCAATCGTCAAACCTGCCGCGTCCGTTCGGCCGCAACCAGTACCCCACTGCATGCCCTGACAACGTTGAATGATCCGACGTGGGTTGAAGCGGCGCGAGTCCTGGCTGAGAAATGCGTCAAGGGGCAGCCGGACCTCGATGCTCGCCTGAGCCATGCATTTCGACAAGTCGTGGGTCGTCCGTTGACGGAGTCGGATCTGCAGGTGTTGCGTCGCGCTTTTGAACGTCAAGCGGCGATCTACCGCGCTGATGCCGACGCTGCGAAAGCGCTCTTGTCAGTCGGAGCGGCCAAACGAGACGAATCGATCGATTTGACGGACCATGCGGCCATGACGGCTGTCTGTCTGGCGATCTTGAATCTGGATGAAGCAATGAATCGCGAGTAATGCGACAGCCAGAGAGATGCATTTGAAACACAGCCCTGACTATTCGATCAACTGAAGAACGACCATGCACGAACTGCAACTTGAAAATATTGCTCGGGTCACTCGACGCCAACTGTTTGGTTCGACGGCGACCGGACTGGGAGTCGCGGCGCTATCGTCGCTGTTGGGGACCCCCGCCGCGGAAGGGTCCGAACAGGGCCTGCCTGGGGTTCCGCATTTTCCTGCCAAGGCCAAACGAGTTGTGGTGCTCTGGCAAGGGGGCGGTCCATCGCATGTCGACCTGTTCGACGACAAGCCGGTTATGCGGGAGATGAAAGGGAAGGACATTCCGGACACCGTCCGCGGTTCGACGCGGCTGTCGACCATGTCCAGTGGATACGGCAAATGGCCGTGCCAACCGGCGATCAAGCCGTTCAAGAAATATGGTGAATCGGGAATCTCGCTGAGTGAGATGTTGCCGAATGTGGGCTCGATCGCCGACGATCTGTGCCTGGTCCGCAGCATGCATACGGAAGCCGTCAATCATGCTCCTGGCGTGACGTTTTTCATGACGGGATCTCAAGTGCCGGGACGCCCGAGCATGGGGTCGTGGCTGTCGTATGGCCTGGGCAGCGACAGCGAAAACCTGCCTGCTTTTGTCGTGATGACTTCCAGTGACAAGGCGAAGACCTGCGGACAATTGTTCTTCGACTATTACTGGGGTAGCGGTTTTCTGCCCAGTCGATAC
>CBIHQO010000310.1:0-7459 GCA_966211735.1 uncultured Schlesneria sp. | reverse complement strand
ATGGGAGTGTGCTGACTTACCCGATGAAATGGATTCGGTTCATCTAGAAGCAGTCGTGACAGGTTCTTTACAAACAGCTCAACGCGACTTGTTCGGACACGAACCTGGAACCGACAAAGACCATGAAGTCGTGACCTTGCTGGATCGATTAAGCAATCGGCTAGGCTACCAAACAGTCGTACGAGGGCGATTACGACCAGAAGCTCAACCAGAGCTGGCGGTTGCCTATGAGCCATGCACTGATCCTGAAATGAGAACACCGATCGACCCCGAATGCCTTAAGACCAAGCTTTCTCAACGCCCAACATCTCTATTCACTCCTGAACCAATCGAGGCCTTGGCAATCGCGCCGGACGGCCTGCTGCAATCATTTCGATGGAATCAGCAGGAACATCGCGTTATTCGCAGTTGGCAGGAGCGAATTGAAGCCGGCTGGTGGCGTGTCGTCTCGGCAAATCGGGATTACTTCCGGATCGAAGTTCACACCGGACATCACTTCTGGATTTTCCGGCGACTTGACCAACAAGACTGGTTCATTCACGGAACATTCGACTGAGCCTTCAGCGGCCACACCTATGCCCGAGCAACCACCCGAAAAACGACGACCTCGTTCATCCATAACTCCTGCGACAAAGAGCACGAACCTCCCCAAAGGGGGCTATGCCGAACTGCATTGTCGTTCGAATTTCTCATTCCTGTCAGCCGCATCTCATCCTGACGAATTGGTGACACGCGCCAATGAACTTGGTTACGCAGCGCTGGCCATTACAGATCGGAACAGTCTCGCTGGTGTGGTCCGCGCTCATGTCGCAGCGAAAGATCTGGGAATGAAGTTGTTAATCGGTGCGGAGATCACCACCACTGATTCTCCACCAATCGTACTCTGGTCGATGAACCGCACTGGTTACGGACGCCTTTGCCGACTGATCACTCGCGGCCGACGGAAAGCTCCGAAAGGAGAATGCAGCCTCACGCTGTCCGATGTTTTAGAGCATTCGGAAGGGCTGTTGGCAGGATTAGTATTAAGAGAATCAGGAACATCTCTGATCGACTCCGCAGGCCGACTTCGCGAGGCTTTTAGCAGCCGGCTTTACCTGTTGGCCGAACTGCATCGGGGCGGAGATGATCTTCGGCAACTCCATCAATGGATGACTGAGTCTCAACAACTCGGCCTTCCACTGGTCGCGGCGAATGACGTGCACTACCACGTGCGCGAACGCCAGCGACTTCATGATGTATTGACTGCGATCAAACATGGCTGCTCCGTCGAAGAGTTAGGTTATCGACGTTGGCCCAATGCCGAGCGACATCTGAAGTCCGCGATCGAAATGGCAGCACTCTTTGAGATGTGTCCAGAGATAATTACCCGGACCGTCGAAATCGCCGATCGCTGCCACTTTACACTCGACGAGTTGCGGTACGACTACCCCAAAGAAATTTGTCCGCCAGGACTGACTCAAATGGAGTATCTCACCAAGCTGACGCAGGACGGCGCACGGAGACGTTACCCAGATGGCGTGCCTGATAAAGTGCAAAACCTGATCACGTACGAATTATCGTTAATCGAAGAATTGAACTATGCCGCTTATTTTTTAACGGTGTGGGATCTGGTGCGATTTGCGCGTGAAAAGGAGATCCTCTGTCAGGGACGAGGATCTGCAGCAAATTCAGCCGTCTGTTATTGCCTCGGCGTCACACCGGTTAACCCAGATCAAATCGAGGTCTTGTTCGAAAGGTTTATCAGCAAAGAGCGAAACGAAGCTCCCGACATCGATATCGATTTTGAGCACAGCCGCCGCGAAGAAGTCATTCAATATCTCTATGACAAATACGGTCGCGAACGGTCCGGCATGACGGCGACAGTCATCTGCTATCGCCCGCGTTCGGCAATCCGAGATGTTGGCAAAGCGCTCGGACTGTCCCTTGACCGTGTCGATGCCCTGGCCAAGTACATTGATCACTACCAAGATTCGAAAGAATTGGCGATACGTCTTCGCGAGGCTGGCTTGCCACCCGAATCGCGTCTGGGTCGAAATTTGGTATCGCTCGTCACAGAACTGCTCGGGTTCCCGCGACATCTCTCACAACATGTCGGTGGAGTCGTCTTAACGAATAGTCCGCTGTGCGAACTGGTGCCGATTGAAAATGCGTCGATGCCAGGCCGCACCGTCATTGAATTTGACAAAGACGACCTGGATGTCTTGGGTATTTTGAAAGTCGATGTGCTGGCCCTGGGGATGTTGACCGCCATTCGTCGGACCTTCACTCTGATCGAGCAGCATCACAACCAACAACTGACCATCGCGACGATTCCATCTGACGATCAAGCGGTTTTCGAGATGATGGGCCGGGCCGACACAATCGGCGTGTTTCAGATCGAATCACGAGCTCAAATGAGCATGCTGCCCAGAATGAAGCCCAAAAACTTCTACGATCTGGTCATTGAAGTGTCGCTTGTTCGCCCTGGCCCCATACAGGGGGATATGGTGAACCCTTATCTACGCCGCCGATGCAACGAGGAAGAACCAACCTATCCTAGTGAGGAGATCAAAGCTGTTCTTGCAAGAACGCTGGGCGTTCCTATTTTCCAGGAACAGGCGATGAGACTGGTCGTTGTCGCCGCCGGATTTACTCCGGGAGAAGCGGACCAGTTTCGCCGGGCGATGGGGGCCTGGCGACGACGTGGTTTGATCGAGAACTTTCATAACAAACTCATTGATGGCATGACAGGCAAAGGCTACACCGAAGAATTTGCGGAGCGTTTATTCCGTCAGATCTCGGGTTTTGGAGAATATGGTTTCCCCGAATCCCATGCCTGTTCGTTCGCGATTCTGGTCTGGGTGTCAGCTTGGCTGAAGCACTATTATCCCGCCGCATTCACGGCCGCACTGATCAACTCGCAACCGATGGGATTTTATGCACCGTCTCAGCTGGTGGCGGATGCTCGCAAGCACAAGGTTGTCGTCTTGCCGGTCGATATCAATCAAAGCGAGTGGGACTGCACGCTCGAAACATCGTCAGGCGAAGAATCATCTGCACTTCGGCTGGGTTTCCGCCTGTTGAAAGGGCTCCCACAGTCGGATGCTAATGTTATCGTCGCGACCAGAGGTTCTCGACCTTTCACATCGATGGATGATTTCTTTCATCGCACAGGAGCGAGTAACGCTGTCGCAGCCTGTTTGTCGCGAGGTGATGTGTTCCGCTCGTTACAACTCAACCGTCGCGAGTCGTTATGGCAGTCGCTTCCCGATCCTGATCCAGGCCCACTGTTTGCTGGAGTCAATGACGAAGAGCCTCAGGCTGAGTTGCCACAAATGACATCGGTTCAGGAAACATTTGCCGACTACCGATCGTCGGGTATGACACTACGCGGCCATCCGCTCAGTTTTATCCGATCAGACTTGGATAAATGCGGCGTGAGCTTGGCTGCGAGTCTGACTGACGGGAGTAAGAAAGATCGACGCTGTCGCGTTGCCGGACTGGTACTGATCAGGCAGCGTCCCTCCACAGCAAAGGGAATTACCTTTATGACGCTGGAGGACGAAACCGGCACGGCGAATCTGGTGGTTCACGTCAATACGTGGGAGCGATTTCGCAAGATTGCTCGGGGAGCCACCGCGATGATCGCTCATGGCATCCTGCAACAGCAACATGGAACGGTCCATCTGGTCGTCGACCGAATGGAAGATTTGACCCCGCTACTAGGTCAGGTCGGCAATAAATCCCGTGATTTCCACTAAATAGTCAAAACGCAATTCCAATGTCACCGCGTTCGCCAAGAACGCGGGCTGGCACAGCCTTCACCAGCTATCAGGCGAATCGGACCATGATGCGGGCAGCGGCGACTGCCCGCATCATGTTGATCAAACAACTTATTTAGCCGCATCAGCCGACAGTGTCGCAGTCGCGGTTGGGAACTTTTCTGGAACAGGAATCGTCACCTTCCCCGTGGCAACCCATTCGGTCCCGCGATCAACAATCGTCTGGAATCCAACGCATTTCATCGAGTATTCTGCATGCCCCATCACGGTCGTGAAGACTTTTCCCTTCCCGTAAGGAATCCACCAGACCATCGGTTCGTTCGCCTCGGTTCCTTGTGCCGCCTTTGAAGCGAACGCTGTTGCCAGAATGTGCATGCTGGACGCAGGCCCGCGTTGACCGTGATACAATTCATCTTTCACATGCATCCATTCGGCGGGGATCCCCTGCATCACTGGATGCTCGCGATCTCGCACGACAATCGCAAAATCGTGCTGCGATCCATGACCGGCACCAGGCCCTTCACCTTTCGCCGTCTCCACGACTTTGCCATCGCTGTCGACGGTGATCCGCTTACCAAAGTCTGCCCCACGCCAGCCAAGTCCGATCATCTTGTTGTATTCCGCCCACTCCGTAAATGCATTGTTGGCCGCATGCACAATGACCAGGCCACCACCATTCGCAACATAGCTTTCCAGATCGCGTTGAACGGGTTCCGGCCAGAGTTCGCCATTGTAGTTGCTGACCACGGCACCATAATCCGTAAACGTGGGCCGGAAGCTGTTCCACGCCTCTTTGGGTTGTCCGTTCGGGGGACTGGTCACCACGTCCACGGTGAACCGACCGCTTTTCAGCAGGAACTCCTTCAAGATCGGTGTCGTCGCTTTCCAGTTGTGATTGTTCTGGCCATCGACAATCAATACTCGGATCGGCTCCGCCGCCCGCACCGAAGCGACCAGCAGCGATCCCACGATGGCCGCCTGCAGAAGAGCGTTCATGACTTTGAATCCAAGCCGTCCATTCATTGATACCTGCTCCCGGTCGTGAGTATGGATGCCGCAGTCCCCACACAGTGACTGCCAGCATGATCGTTATAACTTGTCCGGCAGGACCATGCACCGCTCGCGGACTATTCGTTACCAACGGACAAGTCCAATACTCATTTCTCTCTGAAGTCGAATTTCCGACTATCGCGTTGCCAAGGCGTGGTTGACTATGACGATTCATAAGTTGTTCAGATCAAACAATGAAACTGATTCAGATCAACGCAATCCGCGACATGTTCGGCCAGACGGGGGACGAACCCGAAGCGGAAAGGTTGTGACTCGCCCTGAGCGACTTGGACCGATCACACAATGTGAAGTCCAACAAAATCGAGTCAACAATGTGCTGCTGTGTGAGGAAATCTGGAGAGACTGCCACCTGGGAGATCCGCCGGGGCGTCAGAGCAACGCTGCCGGCGTTGGATTAAGGAGACAACCAAATGCTCGTACTGTCCCGCCAACGCGATGAAAGCATTTTCATCGGCGACAACATCAAGATCACCGTCGTCGACATTCGTGGCGACAAAGTTCGGCTGGGCATCGAAGCTCCCACCGAAATTCCAGTTCATCGTCAAGAAGTTTATGAAGCGATTCAGCGTGAACATCAACGCGGCGCGGTGCCCATCAAGTCAGAGAGCACCGTCAAGTAGGTTGCAACCAACCTCCTTCACACCGCCAGCTATTCGCTAACGAGCCCCGCGACATCGCATCGTTTACTTCGATGACAGTGATTACAATCGCGAATGCTACCGAGCCGGACCCTTGTCCGGCTCGTTATGTTTTTAGCGACCTTGTCACGACTACCTCAATGGCAACATTGTGGCGCATTCTCCAAAAATGCCTGCCCTTGCGTTGCCCGCATCGACCCTCTCGTAGTACGTAGCCAGAAAACGCTCTGCCGCGATGACTCAACGGCCAGATTTTAGAAACTTCGTTGTGAAAGCCTCTTCCGCTTTCACCGTATCAGCCTTGAGCGAGCCGATTTCCACCAACTGATCTGCCAACGTCTGCCAACGTTCGGCAGTCATCTCTCCAAATCGCTCGGCAGGAAAATCCTTCGGCAGACAAAGCGGCTTCAATTCTGCAGCGCCGAACTCCAACACATCCAATCCCATCTCTCGATTTTGTTCATGAATGTATTTGTTGGTGGCCTCGGGCTCGGCCAGATACTTCTGCCATCCGCGAATCGAGGCCCGTGTCATTTTCTCAACCAGTTCCGGCTGCTTATCGATCATTTCCCGTTGGGCGATCAACAGGCTCGTGTAAGTGTTGAATCCCAGTTCGGACAGCATCAGGCACAACGGGTCGCCCTCCTTCTGCTGAGCGAGAAACGGTTCGCTGAAGCTGTACGCTTGCTGACCATAGTCAGACTTCTCCAGGAACTGGGCGACGTTGCCTGGATACTTCACGATCTGAACATCTGCCAGATTGACTCGCTTTTTCAAGAACTGAGCGAACGGCTGATCGGAATTGATCCCCAAAGTAAAGGGGCGTTTTGACGCCAGGTCTTCGAGCTTGGTCAGCCCACTGTTCTGATGCACCATGATGCAACGCGGGCTATCTTGAATTGGCCCCATGACCGCCACAGCATCGGCCTGCTGAGCTCGCCACACAAGCAGCTTATCTGCGTTATCAACACCAAAATTGACAACGCCACTCGCCACATCTGCGATAACCCGAACGCCAGGGCCACCCGGTCGAATTGTGACCTTCAGCCCTTCGGCTTCGTAGTAGCCATGAACAAGTGCGGCATAGAACCCACCGTGCTCTGCTTCAGGAAACC
Organism: uncultured Schlesneria sp.; assembly: GCA_966211735.1. Lineage (GTDB taxonomy): Bacteria > Planctomycetota > Planctomycetia > Planctomycetales > Planctomycetaceae > Schlesneria. Next base: position 874 of record CBIHQO010000310.1, on the reverse strand, counting down.
AATTAAGAGCAAGGCTGATGTCAGTCGGCTTGCTCGATTCGCTCGTCGAAGAACTACTAGACGAAGATGCTGAGGTTGATGCAGCCTGCTGACAACCAGCAAGCGCCGTCATTAGGCAAATCCCAATCGAAAGTAGCGGGTGACAGACATGACGCATGGGGCAAGTTCCTACAAACGGGTTCGCACTCAAACATCAGATTACGTCAGCCGTTTGGCGGCGCGAAGTCGGCAGCCATTATTCCTCGACAAAACGTTGTGCCCGATCGCCGACGAGAACCAACGGGCGGGTGGCCATTGCTATCTCTCCCAATCCCATCTCGGTAGAACTAATGCGGTCAAATGGGCGATTCTTTATCTTGAAACTCACGAGGGTTGTCGAATGCACACTTCTTTACGCGGCGTGGTCGTCCGAATCAGCGGATGTTTTCTATTGTCGCTGGGGGCCGTCAGCGCTCAAGATTCAATCGATTTACCGAAGGCAACGATCGATGGGACTGGACTCGGATGGCGCGAACTTGGTGAGGCCGACTTCGTTAACGTTAACACCGACGCTGATACCTGGACCTGGAAGGATGGAATCGTCCACTGCACAGGCAGGCCTGTCGGCGTTACCCGATCTCAGAATAAGATCACGAACTTCGAGCTTGTTGCCACATGGCGACATCTGAAGGCGGGCGGCAATTCAGGCATCTTCGTCTGGGCCACTGAAGAGGCCCTGAAGGACTTGAAACCGAACAGCTTGCCACCGGGGGGCATCGAAGTTCAGGTGCTGGACCATGGCTATGCTGAGCAATATGAAAAGTCGACAGGCAAGAAGCCTGATTGGTTTACCACCAATGGCGATGTCTTTCCGGTTGGGAAGTCCAAAATGACA